>JAPPKD010000004.1 GCA_028820215.1 Spirochaetaceae bacterium
CACACGCGATGTTGAACATCGCGACTGGGGGGGGGGGGGGGGGGGGGGGGGGGGGCGCCGCCCCCCCCCCCCCCCCCCCCGGTTCCTGACCGCAGATCGCGTCGGGAGGTTGTCTGTGAGGGCTTGACCGCCTACACTCGGCCGTTATGGACGTGCGCAGTTGGTCGCAGACGATCGTCGACGAAGTCGGCAAGGTGATCCTCGGCAAGGAGCAGGTGATCCGCCGGTTGCTGATCGCCCTGCTGTGCCGCGGCCACGCGTTGCTGGAGGACGTGCCCGGCGTGGGCAAGACCATCCTGGCGCGGGCGCTGTCGCTGGCGCTGGGAGGCGAGTTCCGGCGCATCCAGTGCACCCCCGACCTGTTGCCGGCCGACGTGCTGGGCGTCTCGGTCTACAACCCCAAATCCGGGGACTTCGACTTCAAGGAAGGCCCGGTCATGACCAACATCCTGCTGGTGGACGAGGTCAACCGCGCCACGCCGCGCACGCAGTCCGCGCTGCTGGAGGCGATGGCGGAGGGGCAGATCAGCGTCGAGGGCAAGACCACTTCGCTGCCGCAGCCGTTCTTCATGATCGCCACGGAGAACCCGGTCGAGTTCGAGGGTACGTTCAACCTGCCGGAGGCTCAGAAGGACCGCTTCTTCCTCACGCTGCGCATGGGTTATCCACCGCCGGAGGCGGAGGAGGAGATCATGCTGGCGCAGCGCCGGCTCTCGCATCCGGTCACCGATCTGAAGCCCGCCACCGACCTGGAGCAGGTGCTGTCGCTGCAGCAGCAGATCCTGGAGGTCGAGGTCGCGGACGAGGTGCAGGAGTACATCCTGACTCTGGTTGAGGCGACCCGCGGCGACAACCGGCTGAATCTGGGCGCCTCGCCACGCGCGTCGATGGCGCTGTACAAGGGCGCGCAGGCGGTGGCGGCGATGAACGGCCGCGCGAGCGCCACGATCGACGACGTGGTCGACCTGGCCCCCGGCGTACTGCTGAAGCGGATCAGCGTCAAGTCCGAACACCAGCTCAAGGGGCTGGACGAGGATCTGATCATCGACGGCCTCCTGGACTCCACGCCACGGGAACCGGCCGCCGCCACAGCATCGACCGACGGCTGACCCGGTGGCGATCAACGCCGGAGGGCGACTCCGCATCTTCGTCGACCTCCTGTTCCCGCTGGTGCTGCTGGGAACGTTCCTGTTCGCGCCGTTCCGCCCGTTCCGCTTCGCGGTCCTGGCGCTGTTGGTGGTTCGCGGCCTTTCGCTCCTGTACTCGTACTTCGCGCCGCGCCTGGTGCAGGTGACCCGTAGCGAGACACTCATCCACGCGCAACGCTTCCAGCGCTTCCGCGTGACCCTGGATCTGCACAACCGGGGGCCGATCCCCATCCACTACCTGACGGTGGCCGACACCTATGGCAACTTCGTGGTGCGCGGCGGCTCGTTCATGGTTGCCCTGCCGCCGGGCGGGCGCACTCAGGTGACCTACGAGGCGGAGAGCCACTACCGCGGCGAGTTCTCACTGGGCCCGGTCCGGTTGCGCGGCGCCGACCCGATGGGCTTCTTCAGTTGGGACCACCAGTCGCCGACGCCGGGCACCGTGCTGGTCTACCCGGCGGTGTTCCCGGTGGAGATGCACGAGAAGGACGGTCTGCCCTCCGGCAGCATCACGGTGTCCAGCCGCCTCTACGAGGACACGACCCGCTTCCGCTCCGTGCGCGAGTACGTGGCGGGTGACGAGTTGAAGCGGATCAACTGGAAGGTGTCGGCGCGCATGGGGAAGCTGTTCTCCACCGAGTACACGCCGTCCATCTACTACCCGGTCATGATCGTGCTGAACCTGACGGATTCCGACTACCCGATGGGGCAGCGCGAGCACCTCATGGAGCGCGCGATCGAGGTGGCCGGCAGCCTGCTGTTCTTCTTCGTCAGCCTCAAGCAGGAGGTCGGCATCATCACCACCGGCTCGATCCGCGGCAGCGACCAGCCGCCGTCGGAGCCGGCGCGCGCCGGGGTCGGGCACGCCATCGGCATCCTGGAGATGCTGGCCCGCGTCACCGCCGGCAAGGAACCGATCGACTTCACCGGCCACGTGCTGGCGTGCGGGGTGCCGATTCCCACCGGCGCCAAGGTGATGGTGGTGACCCCGCCGACCACGCAGGCCCAGAACGATTCGCTGGTAGGGCTGCGCCGCCGCGGACACGACGTGCAGGTGTTCGTCGTCTCCACGCACCAGACCCGTGAAGAAGACGTCGTGGTGCCCGGCATCCGCTCGCACGCGGTGCGCGGCTACGGCTCGGAGCTGATCCAGCGATGAATCCGGACCGATTGCGCTTCTACCGGAACACGCTGCATCCGTTCCTGTCGATCGCCATCCCGTTCCTGCTGCTGCTGTCGGTGGAGACCTTCGTGCGGGCCATGGTCCTGCACGCCGTGCTGCCGCTGCCCGGCTATCTGTGGGCGGTGCTGGCGCTGGTGGGCGTGATCCAGGCGGTGGCCGCCAACCGCGCGGCCGAGGAGGGGACCTCCAGCATCGCGCCGCGCCTCCGCGAGCTGCTGCTGATCCTGATCGGAACGCTGGTGCTGTTCATGATCGCGCAGGGCCACCTGCTGCGCCTCGACATCAATCCGGTCAAGGCCGACGTGCTGTATCCGCTTGCGTTGACCTTCGTCTACTGGATCATCGCCTTCGGCCTGCACCGCAACATGCGCGAGCGCGAGGCGTTCCTGGCGCTGGTGGTGGGGCAGGACGGCGACCAGCTCAAGACCGCGTTCCGGGACTACTCCGAGGAGGCGACCACCTCCTCCGCTCGCATGCGCGCGCTGCGGCGTGCCATCCTGTGGTTCCAGTCGCTGTCTCTGATCGCGTTTCTGATCCTCCTGATCGCGGTCGACCCGATCGACCCGTGGTGGACGCTGCTGGCGCTCGGCCACGTGGGCTTCGGTCTGGTCTTCCTGGCGATCGTCAACGGCTTCATGGAAGAGCAGCAGCATCTGGGGCAGGGACTGCCGGTGGCACCGGCGCTGCAGCGCCGCCGCGTGCGCGCCACGGTGCTGACGCTCCTGTTGACCGCGGTGGTGGTAATGCCGCTCACCGGCCGGGAGGCGCTGCTGCCGGCGGAGGCGATCGGCGCCTTCATGGAGTGGCTGGAGGAGCGCCTGCGGTTGCCGGAGCGCGAGGTCAAGGTCAGGGTCCGCGAGGGCGGGGATACGGAGGCCTTTCAGGAGGACTTCCGGGAACCAGATCTGGGCGACCTGAGCGGCGAGCGCGAAGAGAACGACTTCCTGGAACGGCTGGTCAGGATCGTGCTGATCTCCATCGGCGCGCTGATCCTGATCGGGTTGCTCTATTTCCTGGTGCGCCCGCTACTGTCGCGCGACTACCGGGAACGGCTGCGCCAGGCGCGGCCGCTCGCCCGGTTGGCGGCCGCGGTCGGACGCTTCTTCACGGCGTTCGCCGAGTCGGTGCGGCGCATGATCGAGGCGTTCGCCCGCTCGAGGCAGTCGCTCGCCCGGTTCGGCGAGTCGCTGGTGGAGCGCGCCCGCGAGCGCAGCGCCGCGCGGGCCGCGGCGCGCGCACGGGATGCGGAGCTCGACAAGCAGCGCCAGCGAGCGATCGGGCAGGCGTCCAAGGCATTCGTGCGGCTGATCCGCTGGGCCGAGCGCGGCGGCGTTCCGTTCCGGAAGTGGATGGGGCCGATGGAGTACCTGATGCTGGTGGCCGAACGCTCGACCTCCAACGCAAGGGCGCTGATGGAGATCGGCACCATCTTCGAGCAGATCGCCTACGCGGCGACCGATCCGCCGCAGGAACGGTCGCAGACCTACTACAACCTCATCAAAGAGGTGACTCGCCAACGCATGCAGGAGCCGGCACCAAGCCGCGCACCGGACGCCCCGCTGGCTCCGGTGGCGCGGTGACTCAGGCGACGCCCGAAGGATTCGGCGGCGTGAACGGCGTGCTCTTGGCGGACAGAGAGGAGTGATTCGATGGCAGACGTGAAGGCATGGGCCGAACAGTTGCGCGGCTCGGTGGAGCAGGCGTTCTTCGGCAAGGCCGACTCGGTCGAACGGGTGCTGGTGGCCTTGCTGTGCCGCGGCCACGTGCTGATCGAGGACGTGCCCGGCACCGGCAAGACCGTGCTCGGCCGCGCGGTGGCCAAGAGCATTGGCGGCGAGTTCCGCCAGCTCCAATGCACCCCGGACCTGCTGCCCGCAGACGTGCTGGGCGTGTCGGTCTTCAACCCACAGACCGGCGAGTTCGACTTCCGCGAGGGTCCGATCATGACCAACATGCTGCTGGTCGACGAGATCAACCGCGCGACGCCGCGCACGCAGTCGGCGCTGCTGGAGGCGATGGCCGAAGGCCAGGTCTCGGTCGAAGGGCGCAGCCAGCCGCTGCCCAATCCCTTCGTACTGATCGCCACCGAGAGTCCGGTGGAGTCGGAGGACACCTTTCCGCTGCCGGAGGTGCAGAAAGACCGGTTCTTCCTGTCGATCAAGATCGGCTACCCGTCGCGAGAGGCGGAGAAGTCCGTGATCTCCATGCAGCGCGTCATCGAGCCGCCGCTGGAGCGCATCGTTCCCGTGACCGGGATCGACACGCTGCTGGAGATGCAGGAGGCGGTGATGCAGGTGCACGTCGAGCCGTCCATCCGGCGCTACATCCTGGCGATCATCAACAGCACGCGCGAAGACAACCGCCTGATGATCGGCGTGTCGCCGCGAGGGTCGCTGGCCATGTTCAAGGGCAGCCAGGCGCTGGCCGCCGTGCGCGGCCGTGACTTCGTCACGCCGGAGGACGTCCGCGACCTCGCGCCCTCCGTGCTGCGCAAGCGGCTGTTGCTCAAGTCCGAGCACACCGCCAAGGGCATGACCGAGGACGCGGCGGTCGACGACCTGCTCGAGTCCGTGGACGTGCCGCCGCTCGCCGAGGCCGTGTAGCTCGCCGCAGAGCGGTGGAGGAGAGGCACTCGTGCCGACCGACACCGGCCTGACGGGGATCGGCGCGGCCAAGATGGGCGTGGGCCGGATCGGCGCCGCACCGGTTGCCGCGCCGGGCTGGACCGCGCGGCAGGGGTCCGCCCTGCGGATCGTCGACTGCGACGTCCATCACAGTTTCGAGACGCCCGAGCAGCTTCTGCCCTACCTGTCCAGGGTCCACCAGGAGCACCTGATCGACCAGGGGATGCACATCGGCGGAGACCCCTACCCGAACGTGCCGTTTCGCACCACCCGGCCCGACCTCAAGGACCCCGGGCTGAAGCGCCGCGACTTCAACTTCACCCTGGAGTTCACGCAGCGGGAGTTGCTGGACCGCTGGAACATCGACGTCGCGCTTCTGACCGGATCGCCCTCGGATATCTACGGAGCCTGCGGCGTGCCCGACCCCGACTGGGGCGCGGCGCTGTGCCGGGCGTTCAACGACTACACCATCGAGCACTGGCTGGAGCGCGACGAGCGCGTCGTGAACGCGATCCTGGTGGCGGCCACCGATCCCGCGCAGGCCGTCGCCGAGATCAGGCGCCTGGGCGGGCGCAGGGACACGGCGGCCGTGCACGTCCCGCTGAACACGGCCCGGCCCTTCGGGAACCGCTGCCACGATCCCATCTGGGAAGCGTGCGTCGAGCACGATCTGCCGGTCATTGCCCACATCGGCGGCGGCGGCCCGAGCGGCAACACGCCCACGCCGGTCGGCTACCCGACCTACTACATGGAGACCCGTCTGGCCCGCCAGTCGGTGGCGATGGCGCAGGCTGCCTCGCTGATCGTGGAGGGGGTGTTCGAGAAGTTCCCGACCCTGAAGTTCGGGATCATCGAGACGCAGCAGATGTGGGCGGTCTGGCTCATGTGGCAGCTCGACTTCGACTGGAAGGCGATCGGCGACCAGACGCCGTGGCTGAAGCGGCTGCCGAGCGAGTACTTCCGCGAGCACATCCGCGTGGGCACGCAGCCCATGCACGAGCCGGACGTCCCGGAGCACCTGCGGCAGTCCCTGGAGATGCTGCACGCCGGGGAGACGCTCATCTTCTGCAGCGACTTCCCGCACTTCGACCAGAACGACCCGGTCACGGCCCTGCCGGGCATATCCGACCACCTGCGCCGCTGCATCTTCTCGGCGAACGCCCTGGAGATGCTGCGCCTGCCCGGCCCGTGAGCGGCAGCGGCGCGCCGGCCAGGCGCCGCGTGGTCGTCGGCACGGTGGCGGAGATTCCCGCGGGCGAGCGCAAGATCGTCGTGCCGTTCCGCGGGCGCGCCGGCATCGGCGTGTTCAACGTGGGCGGCCGCTTCCACGCGCTGCGCAACATCTGTCCGCACAAGCTCGGACCGCTCTGCACCGGGCGCGTGAGCGGCCGGCCCGTCGCCGACCGGCCGCCGTCGAGCGCCGGCGCCACGCTCACGATCGAGCGCGACGGCGAGATCCTGCGCTGCCCGTGGCACAACTGGGCATTCGACATCACCGACGGCCGCTGCCTGACGGATGCCGCGGTGCGAGTGAAGACCTATCCCGTAGTCGTCGACGGCGACGACGTGGTGGTCGAGTACGCCGAAGACTCCTGAGGGGGCAACCATGCGCGCCATTCCTTTCAACGTCGCCGAAGCGGTGTTCGAACCGTTCTGGGACCCGCAACTCAGTCGCCTGTCCGAGTGGCAGGTCGACGAAGGCCGCCGGCACGGCCTGGAAGTGGGCCAGTTCTGGTGCTGGGTCGAGTTCTCCTGGACCAGGTCGCCGCGCTCCGGCCCGGCCCTGCGCATGCAGCGCGCCCTGGACCTGGACTGCAGCGGCTACGACCGGTTGCTGTTCTCGCTGGTGGCGCCAGAGGGAAGCGAGGTGGCGATCGCGGTCGACACCGATGCGGGCGAGCGGCGTTGCCGCGAGCCGGCGCCGGCGCTCAAGCGGGAGTACGGCGTAGAGCTGGACGGGGCGGAACACATCGTCGCTCTCCGGTTGGAGATCACCGCTCGGCCCGGCGGCGGCGCGGGCGCGGGTTGGCTCAACTGGGCAGGGCTTCAGAACCGGGATCTGCTTGCGCGGCACCTGGCCGCGCACCGCGACCGCGCGGAGGCCATGGAGCACCTGCTGCAGCCCGCCTCCCTGCGGCCGCGCATGCAGCCGTCCCTGGAGGTGGTGATCACCGCGGACGAGTTGGCCGCGGCGCGCAGGTTCCACGCCGCCATGGTCGCCCGCGGCCAGCGGTCGCCGTTCGCGGAAGCAGCCGCGCGGGCGCTTGCCACCGATCCTGCGGACCTGGTCAACGACGTGATCCTGACGGCGCCGGATACCCGCTACGGGCGCGAGCGCGAGCACGGCGTGGCCTGCATCGGGCAGGCCGCCGCGGCGCTGCAGGCGGCGGTGGTGCTGGAGGACGCGGAGCTGCTGCGCCGCGGCGCCGAGTTCGCGCTGGCGGCGGCGCTGACGCCGGTCTGGGACTGGGGCTTCATCTCGCGCTTCCCCGGCAGCGCGTTCGAGAGCCGCGCCTTCCTGCAGGGGTTGGCCAGCTCGGACCTTGCTCACGCGCTCGATCTGGCTGGCGACCTCCTGACCGACGAGGGACGGGCGCTGCTGCGGCGGCGCCTGGCGGAGGACGGCATCGGCGCCGTCAACTTCTCCGCGTGGCGGCACGAGTACATCCACCACTGCAACCAGTTGGCGCTGTTCTCGATGGGCCGCATGGCCGCGTACGGGGTCCTGCGCGGCGACTGGCCGCGTGTCGCTCCGTATCAGGAACTGGCGTACCGTGAGCTGGCAGACAGCCTCGAGGACATCATTCTCTCCGACGGCGGCTTCGTGGAGGGGCCGAACTACTTCGCCGGGACCATGGGGCGGGCCCTCACCGCGCTGGCCCACCACAGCCGGTCGCTCGGCGAGCCTCCTCACGCCCATCTGCCGTCCGCGCTGGCACGCAGCGACGCGCTGGCGGCCGCACTGGTATCCACGGACCAGGACACGGACGTGATCCCGATCTGCGACGCCCGCGCCGTGCTGGAGAGCGACTGGCTGGCGCTGCTGGCCGCCGCCCGGCCGGAGAGCGGGTGGGTGACCGCCTACCGAAGCGCCGAACGGCGCCCCGGGTTCGCGCTCACCTGGCTGCCGGCGATGGCGCAGGCGGAACGGATTCCGGCACAGGCCGCGCCACCGCCGGCGCTGGTGGTGCTGCCGGAGATGGGCATTGTCGCCTCCCACCGCCCGCTGCACGACCACACGGTCAAGCTGCTGGTCATGGGCAATCGAGCGCGCGCCGGCCACACCCACGAGGACAAGGGCAGCTTCGTGCTGGAGTTCGCGGGCCAGACCTTCGCCCTGGACCCGGGCACCTGCGGTTACTCCAATCCGCTGTCCGGGCTCCTCAAGCACTGCGAGCGCCACTCCATGCTGGTGCCCGCCGGCACCGATGCGCGCCCGCATCCCGAGTGTCCGATCCCGGCCGACGTGAAGCCGCGCGCCGAAGGCGATGACGCCCGCTTCGCCGCCGAAATCGATCTCAGCCCGGGCTGGGAAGGCTGGTACCGCCACTGGCGGCGGAGCTGGTCTTCACCCGATCCGTCGGTGCTCACGATCCGCGACGACTACGAGCTTGCCGCCGGCACCGGCGTCGAGTGGTACTGGCAGACCGCGCTGCCGGTGACGGTGGACGGGCAGCGGATCGCCATCACCGGCCGGTACGGACGTGTGCTCCTCGACGCGCCCCCGGCGGCGCGTATCCGAGTGGACGAGCTGCCGCTGCCGGACGGCGCCGTGCAGCGCCGCATCGCGCTGGCCATCGAAGGCACGTCCGGCACCGTCGAGGTCACCGCTCACCTGGAGCAGCTTCCGTAGGCTGGCGCCGAACGTATCCGGGTCCCGCCTTCGTGCAACACTCGATCGACGGGCTGGTGGGGAACGAGGTGACCGAGTCGCTTCGGTATGGAGTCGTAGGTGTCGGCGACATGGGGCGCGAGCACCTGCGGAACATCACGGCAGTTCCCGGCGGCGAAGTGGTGGCGGTCGCGGACCCGCACGAGGCCTCGATCGACCAAGCCCTTCGAGTCGCTCCAGGTGCGCGCGTGTTTGCCGAGGTCGATGATCTGATGGCTCACGTCGAGGTCGACGTGCTCGTCGTCGCAACTCCCAACCACACGCACCGGGGAGTAGTGGAGCGCATCGTCGAGCGGTCCGGCGCCTCCGCGCCACACCTGCTGCTGGAGAAGCCGCTGTGCACGACCACCGGGGATTGCCGGTATCTCGAGCGGCTGCTCGACGGGTATCCTGCTGTCAGATGGGTGGGCATGGCGGGGCGCTACAGCCCGCCGGTCGCGACCCTCATCAGGGAAGTGGAGCGTGGGGTCACGGGAACCCCACGCATGGTGTCCATCCGGGAGCACCGGCGCCCGTTCTCGCCGAAGGTCGGGAACTGGAATCGGTTTGCGCGGCACACGGGCGGAACGCTGGTCGAGAAGTGCTGTCATTTCTTCGACTTGATGCGGTACATCCTCGGGGACGAACCGACTCGGGTGATCGGTTCCGGGGGCCGCGACGTGAACCACCTCGACGAGCGTTACGAAGGCGAGCAACCGGACATCCTGGACAACGCGTACGTGATCGTCGATTTCGCGGCGGGCGCTCGAGCCAGCCTGGATCTGTGCATGTTCGCCGAGCAGTCGCGCCATCAGACCGAGATCGTGGTGAGCGGCGCGGCGGGGCAGGCCGAGATAGGACTGCCGGAAGGCGTGGTGTGGGTCGGGGAACGCGAGCTTCCTTGGCGTCCTGCAGCGCGGCGCGATCCGGACCGGATTCGGACCATCGACGTGCAGGTCGACGAAGCGGCTCTGCGACTAGGCGCTCACCATGGCGCGACCTGGTTTCAGCACCTCGCCTTCCAGCGTGCCGTTCGCGACGGCGGGACACCGGGAGTTGGCATACGGGACGGATTGATGGCCGTGGCAATGGGGCAAGCCGCGGAGCTGTCGGTGTCACAGGGCCGCCCGGTCATGATGGCAGAGGTCCTCAGACCGGCATAGCGCGCGGTGCGACAGGTGCGGTCGAAGGGGGGCATCGCCGCCTACAGGCCGCAAAACTTCGGCATGACTTGCTCACCAGTCCACTTCCAAAGACGATGCGTCTATGCCGCCAGTTCCTTCCATCGTCACACGCGCCGAGTTGACTGCGGTCATCGAGCGCGACGGTGATGGCTACGTCGCCCTCTGTCCGGAAGTGGATGTTGCCAGTGAGGGAAACACGGTCCAGGAGGCCCGTACGAACCTTGAGGAAGCCGTGGGGCTGTTCTTCGAGACCGCATCGGACATCGAAGTCAAGAGGCGAATCCAGTCGGAGGTGTACGTGACCCGCATCCAAGTACCCGTCCGAGTGACGCAACCGAATGCCATGGGCTGAAAAACCTGACGTTCGGGAGGAATACCTATGGACCACTCGCGACCTCTTCTTGTCTTCGTGACCCTTCTGGCCACGGCCGTTGCACATCCTGAGTCGGCCCCGGAGCCGGGGAGGATTTGGACGCTGATGGAGACCGGCGGAGGCTTTGTCGCCCCGACGGGTAGTGCGGGGAACAGGCTCACTGGGGTGGCCTACGGTGGCGGGCGCTTCGTCGCGGTCGGCTCGGGCGGCACGATCGTCCACAGCACCGACGGCAGCTCCTGGCAGGAGGCCGACGCCAGCGCCGCTACGGAGTGGCTCCACGGCGTTTCCTACGGCGGCGAACGATTCGTGGCCGTCGGAGGAAACGGCACGATCGTGGCCAGTCCATAGCGCCGAGGTCGGCCCACCAGATCTCACCACGAATCATCTGCCGTGAGTCCCGAAGGCTCGCCAGGTCGGCATCGATGGTGTTCGGTGTCCTCCGCTCCGCGAGATCGCGATACACTGCGCCCAGCCGTTCGGCACTTTCTGCTATAGGTGTCTGCGAATGAACTCCTCGCGGACAGGTGACGATGCTCTGGTGGCCGTAGTAGCCTCAGCGTTCGCAATGGGGCCGAGTGCAGCGGCCGATGTGCCCTTCGACGAGCGGAAGCTCGAGTCGCTTATGGAGCGGTCCGACGTGGACGTGGTGTTGGCCAGCTCGCGCCACAACACGCGGTACCTGACCGGCGGCTACTACCACTGGTTCCACGCGCGCATGGCGCGGGCGGCCGCGCAGCGGTATCTCAGCTTCGTGGGGATTCCCCGCGGCCGCCTGCAGGACGCGTTCTTCATCGGTGGCATGACCGAGGAGGCCGGCCTCGCCTCGCACGACATGTGGATCCCGGACCGGCACCTCACCGAGCCGCGGCGCAGCCCGTTCTTTCAGTCCGCGCGCGCCGCCACCGAAGGAGCCCTCCGCTGCCTGCGCCGCCGTGGTCTGACGGCGGGGCGCGTCGGCGTGGAGTTGGATTTCCTGCCGGCCAGCGCGTACCGGCGGCTGCAGGCAGAGCTCCCGGACGCCGAGCTGGTCGACGCCACCGGCCTCCTGGGCGAGCTCCGGGCCGTCAAGACGCCGGCCGAGGTGGAGATCCTGCGCCGCAACGCCGCCGGGTCCGTCGAGGCCGTCCAGGCGGCTCTTGCGGCAAGCGGACCGGGGGACACGACCGCGCTGATCCATCGCCGGCTGCTGTCGGAGATGGCCCTCCGCGACCTGGAGCTGCAGTGGCTGATCATCTGCATGGGTCCCGACGGGATGACCACCAAGTGGCCTTCCGGCCGAGCCTGGGCTGACGGCGAGGTGCTGCGCGTCGATCCCGGCAGCAGCAGCGGGGATTACGTCGCCGACCTCTGCCGCATGGCGTGCCTGGGCGAGCCCTCGGCGCGGGCCGAGCGGATGATCGAGGACTGTATCGCCGTCAACGACCGGCTGCAGGCGGAGATCCGGCCCGGAATGACCTGCGGGGAGCTGAACGAGCGCGGGCAGCGCCTGCTGGCGGAAACCGCGTACGCCGAGCACGGCTGGCACATCGTGCACGGCTGCGGGATGGTGCCGCACGAGCCGCCGGTGGTACGCGGCGATCCGGCCTGCGTGCTGCGGGAAGGCATGGTCATGTCCATGGAGACGGAGTTCCAGCATCCGGAGGTGGGCGACATCAAGATGGAGGACATCGTCGCCGTGGCCGCCGGCGGCTGCGAGTGCCTGACGCCGGCCGCGCGGAGCTGGATCCGGCCCGGAGCGGCCGGATGCTGAAGGTCGGCCTGGCCGGCACGGGCTTCATCAGCGACGAGCACGTGCTGGGCTACCGCGGCAGCACCGACGCCGAGATCGTCGCCGTGTGCGACCTGGACATCACCCGCGCCCGCGGCTGGCTGGAACGGTGGGAACTGCCGGCGGCGCGCGCCTACGACGGCATCGAGCGCATGCTGGACGGCGAGCGGCTCGACCTGGTGGAGATCCTGACCCCGCAGACCCGGCACTGCGAGCACGTCTTGCTGTGCGCCGGGGCCGGCGTGCCGTTCATCAGCGTGCAGAAGCCGATGGCCGCGGGCATCGCGCAGTGCGACCGGATGATCGATGCGTGCCGCGGCGCGGGCGCGGTGCTGCGGCTGTACGAGAACTACGTGTTCTACCCCGTCTACCGCGAGGCGAAGCGGCTGCTCGACGACGGCGTCATCGGCGCTCCCGCCTCGATCCGCGTGCACACCATCGGCGGGGTGCGCGACGGCGCGCCGTGGCCCCACTTCTGGGTCCCGGCCGACGTGCGGCAGAGCCGCTCCTCGGTGCTGGTCGGGGACGACGGCCTGCACAAGTTCTCGCTCGCATGCTGGCTCATGGACCGCGAGATCGACCGGGTCGGCGCCTGGATCGACCCGGAGACGCCGCTCGACGCCCCCGCCTTCATTCGCGCGAAGTTCCGGACGGAACCGGGGGAGTCTGCCAGGTACGCGCAGATCGACTTCAACTTCTCTCGTCGGCTGGCCATCCCGTCGGACGTCTGGCTCGACGACTTCGTGGAGATCTGCGGGGAGCGCGGCGTCATGTGGATCCACCAGTGCGCGGGTGCCGGAGACCGCCCGCTCTTCGAAGGCAACCGGATGTCCGGCAGCAACGCGTTTCCGCCCATCGCCGTGTTCGTGGACGGCCGGGTGACCACGTATCTCGACCACCTGTCGCCGCGGGAGCGCAACTGGTCGACGTCGTTCGCCGCCTGCACCCGGCACTTCGTCGGGGTGGCGACCGACGGGGGCACGCCGATCTGCACCGGCGAGCAGGGCAGGGATCTGAACCGCTACGCGACCGCGGCGCTGCTGTCGGCGCAGGAACGGCGCGACGTGGACCTGAGCGAGATCACGTCCGAGGCGGAGGAACGGGGCGCATTCGAGCTCCGCGACAACTTCTGCCGCCTGGAATCGATCATGGAGGCAACCTGATGAAACCGACCGCACAGCTCAGCAAGGGAATGGCAGGCGGCACCACCGTCGTCGCCATCGGCGCTTACGACGCCTTCTCGGCGCGCATCGTCGAGAAGGCCGGGTTCGATGCCGTGTACGTGGGCAGCTACGCCACGGAGGCGGCCACGCTCGGCAAGCCGGACCTGGCGCTGATGAGCAAGACCGACCGCCTGGCCATCGCCCGCAACATCGTCAAGGCGGTCGACATTCCGGTCATCGTCGACGCCGAGGAGGGCTACGGCAACGCGATCAGCGTGATGGACACCGTCCGCGACTTCGAGGACACGGGCGCGGCCGGCATCCACCTGGACGACGAGGCGCTGCCGTCCAAGTGCCCGTTCCTGCCCGGCATCCCGCAGAACGAGCTGATCAGCACCGACGAGATGTGCGGCAAGGTGGAGGCCGCCGCGCGCGCCAAGACCGATCCCGACTTCAAGGTCATCGTCCGGTCCGACGTCATCGGCACCGTGCCGCGGGAGGTGTACTACCGTGAGAAACGGATCGAGGAGGTGGTGCGGCGCAGCCGGGCCTACGCCGGCGCCGGCGCCGACGCCATCTTCGTGATGGCGCTCACCGACCAGGAGGTCGACCACTTCGCGCGCGAGATCGACGCGCCGCTGGTCGGCATCTTCGCCACCGCCGAGCCGCTGCCCATCGCCAGCTTCGAGCGGGCCGGCTATCCGCTGGTGATCGGCTCGCTGGTCGGCATCTACGCCGCCGGCAAGGGCCTGCTGCGGGCGATGCGGAAGCTCGCCCGGACCCGCGACTGGAACGCGATCCAGGACGAGATGATCGACGACGCCGAGTTCTTCGACATCGTCGACGTCGAACGGTACCGGTCCTACTACGAGGACTTCAGAATCCGCTGATGGTACGCGGAATGTGGAACTACGCCGTCAAGGCGCCGGACGTGGAGGCGGCCACCCGCTTCTATGTCGAGCACATGGGAGCCGAGTTCCGGATGAGCGGCACGGCGTTCGGCTGCCGGTACGACGTCGTCCGCATGGGACACACGCGCCTGCTCATCTTCGACCGCGCACCCTACGAGGAGGCGCACGGCATGGACCTGCCGCCCGGGTTCCTGCACGTCGTCTACGAGGTCGACGACCACGAAGCCCACG
Organism: Spirochaetaceae bacterium; assembly: GCA_028820215.1. The sequence continues at coordinate 14,460 of JAPPKD010000004.1, forward strand.
TCGCCATGCTGCGGAAGGCCGGGGTGCGCTTCCTGATCGAGCCGCAGAAGATCGACACCGCCGTGGGCCGCCGCAAGATCGCCTTCTTCGAGGCGCCGGACGGGATCCGCACCGAGGTCATGGAGATACTCGAAGACCGGGAGGAGGAAGCCGTCCGCTCCGCCTGACGCAGCGCTTCCAGCCAGACAGAAAGGGGGGGGGGGCCCCGGCCCCCCCCGCCGCGGGGGGGGGGCCCCCGGGGGGTAAGGGAGAATGTGGTTTTTTATGTTATTGGGGGGG
>JAPPKD010000088.1 GCA_028820215.1 Spirochaetaceae bacterium
GTTCGAAGCTGTCCCGCGACGGCGGCTTGCCGCTGTCGTGACTGTCCTTCTTCAGCTCTTGGAGTTCCTGCTCCAGCGCTGTGATCCGCTGCTCGTGACGATCGATGAGACCCTCGACCAACGCAATGACCGCGTCCCGGCCCGCATCGTAGGCCGCACCTATCTCCTGGCGCGTGAGCTTGAAGATCGCGTCCATGCCGCCCCTCCCGATCGCGAGCATAGACCAAGTAATGCCGAGCACCTACAGCGCTCGAAACAACTTACAATCCGAAGTCTCGACCAGTTGACGGAATCTGCTGAACGAACCTACCCTAAGCCTGAACAGTTACCAAAGGACGGCGACAGACTGTAGGTGGAGGTTCCGGAGAGATGAAGCGTGACGCGAAGGGAATGGCGGCCATTGGGTCGAACACAAAGAAATGGTGGATTACAGCGATCGCGGTACCGGTGATGATCGCGATGCTTTCCGCCGGCGTTTCTTGGCAGATCGCTAGGACCACTGCTAGGCGCACAATCGCGAACGAATTCCGGGGCGGTGAGAATGTGTTCAACGATCTCGGCCATCGTTACTTTGCAGCGGTGTACTACATGCATGACCACGAAAATATGTCAGAAGGAAAAGGAGTGCAGTTGGTGGAGGGCGACGCGGCTTGGAGAGGCTTTCGAAGTATTCTTGCTGCTATTTCGGATGACATGACATGGCTTCGTAGAAATCCTGTTTATGAGGAAATTAGTGTGGAAATATTCCCCTACATGCACAATTTCGTGACAATAGAATCGGTAGGTATCGATGGAGAACTGGATCGTCGGACACTGCAGATGATGTGTGAAGCGTTTGTTGAGAAAGGGTTCTTGAAGGCCCCTGCAGACGCCCAGAAGGCCGCTGAAATCGTTGAGTTTGCTTATAGAGTGTGCAACGGAGGAACGTAGGGTAGTTCCTGTCCGGGAATTGCCGATTTGGGCCGATGACGGCGGCACAGGGTCATAGACGGCACGTACAGAGCCCCGTGTCGGGTCAGGAATCGGTCGGGGGCGGCTCGGAGAGTCCATCCGGTCGTGACCGATCCGGCCGCTGAACCGCTGAACCCATCCCGCTCGTGCGCAACAGGGGTCAGGCAGCGCTCAAAAGGCCCTTCCGGCTTTCTACCCCGAAATCGCGAAACGCAGCGCTCGTGCGTCTCAGCATCAAGGCTGACCGTAAAGTCTGCGCCGGGCACGATAAGATGCACGAAGGGGGTATGATCCCCGCGCAGTGTGAATAAAGCCGGAGGGGTGGCAGAGCGGTAATGCGCTGAGCTGATACCTCAACCATTCCCGGCTCGCGGGTTAGATTCCCGCTCCCTCAGCTGCCGTCGCCAGACAGCAACTGAGTCCCCGCAAAAAGGTGACCACTCCTCCCGCCAGCCGTCGAATGTACCACGCTCCGGCTGATCGCCGATGGCAGCGTGCTGGATTCGCTCTCCATCCCGGCCTCCGGCACACGGGAATGGACGGTTATTCGGGCGTCCGCGGTTGCGAACTGGTATGTCGTGGAAGTGCGTGGCCGTGATGGGGCCATGCTCGCGTTGTCGAACCCGATCTTCCTCGATCGGTCAGCCGCTGGGTGACGCATGTCGAGTCGAGACAAGGCTGCCAGGCAGTCCGAGATCCTCGCGATGCTCCGCCAGGAGGGGACGATGCGGGTCGGCGCCCTCGCGCAGCACTTCGGGATCTCGCAACAGTCGATACGCAAGGATCTCAACGTCCTGGAACGATCGGGGCTCGTCCGGAGAGTACATGGAGCCGTCGTGATCGGTGGCGGCGAGGAGTACTCCTGGTACTCACAGCGCCGCCTCATCGCGCAGCGCGAGGAAGCGCGCGATCGGCCTGGCGGTCGCGCGTCTCATCCCCAACCACTCCACGGTATTCATCAAGAGCGGCACCACGACCGAGATCGCAGCACATGCGTTGTCCGAGCACGAGGGGCTGACGGTGATCCTGGACAACGTCGCCACCGCCGATGTCGTCCGGCACTATCCAGGCTGCGAGGTCCTGATCGTCGGCGGCTATGTTCGCAGAGCCGAAGGCGCGGTCGTGGGCGAAACCGTGGCGGACTTCATACGGCAATTCCGGGTGAGCCACGCGGTCGTCAGCGCCGCCGCCATCGGACCGGATGGCGAACTGCTCGGTCACCGGCTCAGCGAAGCACCGATCGTCAGGGCCGTCATCGACACGGCGCGGCAGGTGATCGTCCCCGTCGACTCCTCGAAGTTCGGGCAGACCGCGCCGGTCCTGTTGGGTCAACTTCCGGAGGTTCACCTGCTGGTCACCGACCGGATTCCGGATCCGAGCATCGCCGAGATGTGCTCTCGCGAAGGCGTACGCTGCATCGAAACGGACGTCCATACCCAACACGACGCGGCGCCAACCATGATGCCGGGCAGCAGCGAATAGCGGTCGCGCCGGGCTCGGAGCTACCGCCTCACCACACGGTCCGCATCGCCTGCACGCAGCGCTGCAGCGCCGGCATCGGGTTGTCGACCTCGCCCTCGTACTCCAGGATCAGCGGGCCGTCGAAGCCGATGTCGTCCAGGGCGGCGGCCAGTCCCGGCATGTCCAGGTTGCCGGTGCCGACCACGACGTCGATCGGGTCGCGCCCCTCGCGGTAGACGAAGTCCTTGACGTGCACGCCGTACAGCCGGTCGCCGGCCAGCCGCGCCAGCTCGACCGGGTCGGCGCGGGCGTCGATGGCCCAGGCGGTGTCGAGCATCACGCCGATCTCCGGGCCCGTGGACTCGAGCAGCAGCTCCAGCATGGCCTCGGACCCCAGCCAGTGGCCGCCGCCGTGGTTGTGGAGCGCCAGCCGCAGCCCCAGCTCGCCCGCCACCCGCTCGGCGGTGCGGAACGCCTCTGGTGAGAACGCCGGCCGGAAGTCGGCGCTGACCAGGCCCAGGCCCAGCCGCCGGGGAAGCTCCAGGCTGGCGCGCATCGCGTCGGCGTCGCCGGACAGGGTGGTCACCCCGGTGCTGACGATGCCGATGCCGGCCTCCAGGAACACGTCGGGGTCGCCGGCGTGGAGCTCGACGTGCGCCAGCCCCAGGTCGGCGACCTTCTGCGCCACCACGCGCGAGTCGGTATAGCCGCGCAGGCAATAGGTCTGAATCGCCAGGTCGCGGCGTGCGGAATCACTCATAGTCTGCGAGTCTATCCGAGCGATGGCCTCCGATCGAAGCGGCGCGCCGGTGCTGGACGGCTTCGACCGCGCGCAGCCGCTGGCCGCGCGCATGCGCCCGCGCACCCTGGACGAGGTGGCCGGCCAGCAGCACATCATCGGGCCGGGGCGGCTGCTGCGCCGCGCGATCGAGGCCGACCAGCTCTCCTCGATCATCCTCTACGGCCCTCCCGGGACCGGCAAGACCACGCTGGCGCGGGTCATCGCCAACACCACGCGCGCTCACTTCATCGCCATCAACGCCGTGCTGGCCGGGGTCAAGGACCTGCGCGAGGCGATCAAGGAGGCCGGCCAGCACGCCGACCAGTACGGCCGCCGCACCATCCTGTTCGTGGACGAGGTGCACCGCTGGAACAAGGCGCAGCAGGACGCGCTGCTGCCGTGGGTGGAGGCCGGCACGGTGATCCTGATCGGCGCCACCACCGAGAACCCGTACTTCGAGGTGATCAAGCCGCTGGTGAGCCGCAGCCGCATCTTCCAGCTCCTGGCGCTGGAAACCGGCGACCTGCGCGCGCTCGCACGGCGCGCCCTGGAGGACGCCGAGCGCGGCTACGGCCGCCTGCAGGTCGACCTGCGGCCCGAGGCGCTGGAGCACCTGGTGGACGTCGCCTCGGGCGACGCCCGCAGCCTGCTCAACGCCCTGGAGCTGGCGGTGGAGACCACCGACCCGGCCGGCGGGCCGATCGTCGTCGACCTGGCGGTGGCCGAGGAGTCCATCCAGCGGCGGGCGGTGCTGTACGACAAGGACGGCGACGCCCACTACGACACGATCAGCGCCTTCATCAAGAGCGTGCGCGGCTCCGACCCCGACGCCTCGCTCTACTGGCTGGCGCGCATGGTCTACGCGGGCGAGGACCCGCGCTTCCTGTTCCGGCGCATGCTGATCCTGGCCGCGGAGGACGTGGGGCTTGCGGATCCTCGGGCGGTTGGCGTGATCTCCGGCTGCGCCCAAGCGTTCGACTACGTCGGCATGCCGGAGGGCCGCTTCCACCTGGCGGAGGCCGCCCTGTACCTGGCGACCGCGCCCAAGAGCAACTCCGCCATGGGCTTTTTCGACGCCCTGAACGCCGTCGGCAGCGAGTCGCCGGGCGAGGTGCCGACTCACCTGCGCGACGCCAGCCGTGACGCCGAGGGGTTCGGCCACGGCGCCGGCTACGCCTATCCGCACGCGTTCCGCGACCATTGGGTGGCGCAGCGCTACCTGCCGGGCGCGCTGGCCGGCCGCGTGTTCTACCAGCCGTCGGAGATGGGATACGAGGGGGAACTGGCGCTGCAGGTGGCGCGCCGCCGCGAGGAGCAGCTCGCCGCCATGCTCGACGACGAGGGGCCGGTCGAGGGGCTCACGTCGGCCGGCGCGCGGGTGGCCGACGAGCGCGAGCGCTGGCTGGCCCGCGTCGCCGGCGGACGGTCCACGGCGCTGGCGTCGATCCGCGACCGGGTGCTGGACGGCGCGCGGATCCGGCGCCACCACGTGGTGCTGGACCTGGCGATGGGCACGGGGCTGTTGACCTGGGAGCTGCTGCGCCGCGCGCCGGAGGGCGGCGTATACGCGCTGTCGCCGTCGGCCGACCACCTGATGATGGCGCGGCAGATGGTCGAAGCGGTGCCTGAGGGCGAGCGCCCCGTGCTGCTCGCCGGCGGCCTGTCCCGGCTGGGCGAGCTGCTGGCGGACTCCGGCGCCGAGGAGGTGCGCTTCGATGCCGCGGTCGGGCGGAGCGCGCTGGCGCGGCTCGACGACCCGGAGGCCGGACTGAGCGAGCTGCGCGCGGCGATGGCCCCCGACGGAACGCTGTCGCTCGGCGAGACCGACGGCTCGTCGTTCCCGGCGCTGACGGAGCTGTTCCCGCTGCCGGCGGCGCGTAGCGATCTGGCCGAGCGGGTGGACCGGGTGCAGCAGGACATCGCGGAGGCCGCGTCGCTGACGCCCCAACGGCTGCAGGCGATGCTGGAGGCGGCCGGCTTCGCGGAGGTCGAGGTCGAGGAGGAGCCGCTCCGCACCGACATCCAGGTCAGCCAGGCGTGGATCGACCGGCTGCTCGGCAGCGAGAGCCGGTCCGGGCCACTCGCGCAAGCGCTCCGCCAGGAGCTGTCACCGGACGACCTGACGGCCCTGCAGGCGGCCGCCGTTGCCGCGATCGGCCACACCGTCACGTGGCGACGGCCGGTGATCTACGCGCGCGCTACCGTCTCGAACAACTCGTCGTAGGCGCCGATCACCCGCGGCCACGCATGGCGGGCGGCTATCCGCCGCCACCGGTCGCGCCCGGTCCCCGGAGACTGCAGCTCCCGTGCGAGCCGCTCGACCAGGTCGTCCGGGCCGTCGTACAGGCAGCGCTCGTGGTGCTCCAGCGGGATCAACTCCGGGTAGACCAGCCGGCGCGGCAGGAGCGGCATGCAGCCGGCGTGAATGGCCTCCATGACCGCGATTCCGAAGTTCTCCTGCACCCCGGTGGAGACCACCACGCTGCCACGGGCGAGCTGGCGCAGATACTCCGGCCGGGGCGGAAACCCGTCGAAGACGATGCGGTCGGCCAGCGCTGCGCGTGCGTGCACGAGCGCATCCGGCTCCGGGATCAGGCGCTCTCCGAGCAGCGCCACCCCGAAGGGCACGCCGCGGCGCGCCACATCCGCCAGGACGTCGACGAAGGTCCCCGGATCCTTGTCGAACTCCCAGCGGTGGTTCCAGATCACCACCGGCGGCCCGTCCGGCGCGTCTGCCAGGTCGGTGTCCTCGAACCGGCATCCTGGATACAGCACGCTCGAGCGCCGATCGAGCTCCGCCGGCGGGACCTCCGGCCGCGCCTCCTCATCGGGGAGCTGCTCGATCACCTCCGGCAGCCGCGTGCGAAACGCCGTGCGGTGGAACTCCGAGTTGAAGACCACGTGATCGGCCACCGCCACGTTGGTCACGTCCCGCCAGAGCAACTCCGCCCCCGCCGACCCGCCCGGCGGAACGGGATAGGAAACCTGGCTCTCGTGCAGATACAGCAGCACCGGCGGCGTCCGCGCTCCCCACACGGCCCGCACCTGCGCCAGATCCAGCAGACCGGTCGCGACCACCAGCTCGTAGCGCTCCGGATGCGCCACCCGCTGCGCCAGCGTCAGCCCCGCCGCCCGCAGCCGCCACTTCCACAACCGCGCCGGCAAGCTCCGCACCTCGATCGCGTGCCGAGAGTGCTCCCGAAGCCCCGTTACGAACTCCCGGTGCGATCCCCCGTCAAACGGCTCCAGGAACAGGACGTGCATGTCTCATCCTACCCTCTCAGTGCCACCAGGCCGTCCACTTGACGATCGGCGCCACAATATCCGAGCCTGCTTGACTCCACCGCGTCGGCGCTGTGGTACCTCGGCGGCAGAGGCTGTAGAGTTGCGATTGCCGACGTACGCTGATCCTTGAGGAATGGAAAAGTAAGTGGCCACCCTACGTTTTCAGGTTCATGGTGAACTCGGAAGCATCACCCTGACGGGCTTTCTGGCTCAGATTCAGGACCATTTGCGCCTGCTCCAGGAATATGACGTCGCCATCTCGCACGAGAAACGTGCGACCCTGGAGTGGTTGATCACGGACGTCTCCACCGGAAGCCTCATCCTCGACACGGAGTCCCGCAGCACCCTGCCGAACAAAGACTACGGCCCTGAAGTAATCGATGCGTGTTTCACTGGCTGGGAGCGCATCGAACATGAGGGATCCAGTCCACCGTATCTTTCCGAAGAAGGCATGAATCTCGCACGGCGTATCGTGGCACGCATCGGCAAGGAAGGAATGACGGGAATCGCGATGTCGGCGCCCGATCGAAGCGTCACGATCACTTCGCGAGCCTCCGACAACTTCAACCAACTACTTCCCGCGAAGGATGAATCACTTGGCTCGGCTGAGGGGACCCTGGAGACCGTGTCCATTCATCGCGGTTCGCGGTTCATGATCTATCACAGCAGGACCAAGAAAGCGATCCGCTGCGACATTCCACAAGACTCGGACCTTCTGGACCAGGCCAAGGAGGCACTCGGAAATCGAGTGCTGGTGGCCGGGCTGGTGCATACGAATGCACGCGGTGAACCAGTACGAGTATCCGCGGAGACTCTGCGGGTCTTAAGTGATACCGCCGCACTTCCGAGCATCGCCTCGCTCGGGGGGAAGTACCCCGACCTTACCGGCGACCTTACCACGGAGGAATACGTCAGGTGTCTTCGTGACCGCTGAACAGTACAGGTATCCGTACTTGGACTCATCCGTCTTCATCGCTTGGCTGAAAGGAGAGTTCGTCCAAGGTGTCGACCGCAAGGAAGTGGCGGACCACATCCTCGGCTCCGCTAAACGTGGGAAGTTTCGAATCTGCATCTCAGCGCTCACACTCGCAGAGGTTCATAAGAAACGGGGACATGAACGGCTCACGGAGGATGAGGACACAGAGATACTGAGATTCTTCGAGCACGACTATATCGACGTTATGTCCGTGGACCGACTGATCGGAGAGCAGGCTCATCTCTGCTGCAGACAGTATGCTCTATCGCCGGCGGATGGCATTCATCTGGCGTGTGCGCTTCGCGGGAACTGCGACATCCTCCTATCCTGGGATGACGCACTGAACTCCGTCAGTCATCCTCGGATCAGATGCGCGCAGCCAAGAATGCTAGGGCAGCTCAATCTCGATGTGGAAAGAGACATTGAATCACGGAAATGAGTTCACGCGCCGAGATGCCCGGATCAATCTCCTCCATGTCGCTCATTTGACTCGAAGGCGCGTCTGGCGGCCTCAACCAGCTCGACGTCGCTCTTCAGCCATGGCGGCGTCCTCTCGTGAGCCAGGGTTTCCTTGGCGGTCATCCAGCGGATGTCGGCCACCTCTTCGGGTGCCGTGATCGCCGGCGTGCCTACCTTGTACGTTCCGAGGAAGAGGACATCCACGACCGGCGTGCCGTCGTCCATGGTGAAGTTCACACTGCGGACATACTTCAATTCGGGCGCGATCGTCACGCCGGTTTCTTCGCCGACCTCGCGCCGGACGGCGGCTTCCAGAACGCCGTCGGGGCCGTCTCCAACTTCGACCTTGCCGCCGGGGAAGGCCAGCACGCCCGGGGCCTGCATCACACCTTCGCCTCGCACGATCATCAGGTAGCGTCCGGCCCGGTTCACCGCGCACTGCGTGTTCACGACGAACCGCGCGCTCACACCCGCGTTCATGTCTTCAGGATGCTCCGATGCGGTAGGGTAACGCCACCATGCTAAGCGTCGGCATCGTCGGGCTGCCCAACGCCGGGAAGTCCACCCTGTTCAACGCCCTCACCGGCAGCCGGCAGGCGGACGTGGCCGCCTACCCGTTCTGCACGATCGAGCCCAACGTCGGCGTGATCGAGGTGCGCGACGAGCGGCTCGAAGAGGTAAGGCGCCTGTTCGAGTCGCCGCGGGCGGTGCCGAGTGCGATCGAGTTCGTGGACATCGCCGGCCTGGTGGCCGGCGCCAGCACCGGCGAAGGACTCGGCAACCGGTTCCTGGGCCACATTCGGGAGGTCGACGCGATCGCCCACGTCGTGCGCTGCTTCGAACGCGAGGGCGTGCCGCGCACGGAGGGCTCAGTCGACCCGGTCGCCGACGCGCAGACGGTGGAGACCGAGCTGGCGCTGGCCGACCTCGGCACCATCGAGCGGCGGCGCGAGCGCACGGTACGGCGCGCCCACGCGGGCGAGAAAGACGCGCAGGACGAGCTGTCGCGGCTGGAGCGCTTCCGGGAGGCGCTGGATGGCGGAATCCCGGCACGTGCCATCGAGCCCGAGCCGGGCGACCACGAGCTGCTGGGCGAGCTGTTCCTGCTGACCGGCAAGCCGGTCATCTACGTCGTCAACACCGGGGAGGAGCTCATCGGCGCCGACGCCGAGCGCGTCGCCGCCGTGCGGGCGCATGCCGCCGGCCAGACGGGTGGCGGGGCGGACGCGATGGCGATCTGCGCCGACCTGGAGGCGGAGGTGGGCGACCTGGAGCCCGAGGAGGCGGCCGAGTTCCTCAGCGACGCCGGCATCGCCGAGCGCGGCATCGACCGGCTGGTCCGTCACGCCTACCGCCTCCTCGGCCTGATCACCTTCTTCACCGCCAACGAGACCGAGGCGCACGCCTGGGCGATCCCGGACGGCACCGGCGCCGCGCGGGCCGCCGGCAGCGTGCACAGCGACATGGAGCAGGGCTTCATCCGCGCCGAGGTGGTCGGCTACGAGGACCTCTCCGCCAGCGGCGGCATGGCGCAGGCGCGCGATCGCGGCGTGCTACGCGTCGAGGGCCGCGACTACCAGGTGCGCGACGGCGACACCATCCTGTTCCGCTTCCGTTAGCAGCGGTCGGTCCCGAACAGCTCGCGCAGGTACGCGGCACCCAGGCGCACCTGCTCCACCTGGTCCGGCTGCTGACCCTCGTACACGATCGACAGGCAGCCGTTGTAGTTCGCGTTCCTGATGATCGAGACGATCCGCTCGTAGTCCAGCCACTCCTCGCGGCCGCTCTCGATCCGGTAGAACTTCGTGCGGATGCAGGTGGCGTAGGGCACGGTCTGCTCCATGTAGCCGTAGAAGTCGTGCGCCGGATCGGTCACCCCCACCGGCTGCGATCCGGGCGATCCCACCCACTGCCCGGTGTCGACCAGGAAGTTGAAGTTCTCGCGGTCGACGTCCGCGCGGATTCGCAGCATGTCGTCTCCGGTCACGGGATGGTTCTGCAGGCCGACGGAGACGCCGCGCTCGGCACCGTAGTCGGCCACCTCGCGATAGCCGGCGATCATGGCCGGCCAGGCCGGCTCGCCGTCGCCGTTCTTCTCAGGCACCGTCGCGCAGAACATGCGGATGAGCGGCGCGCCAAGGAAGGCCGCCAGATCGATCACGCCCCTCGCCTTGTCGGCGTGCGCCTTGCGCTCCTCGGCCGTGCCGTGGAACAGCCCGCTGACGCCGATGTAGGCGATCGGCATGCCGTACTTCAGACAGAGCAGCCTGATCGACGCGAGATGCTCAGGCTCCCGAGACGCGAACGCCGACTCGTGGAAATCGATGCTGTCCATGCGCAGCTCGTAGCAGGTCCTGATGAAGTCCTCGACGCCCATGTCCCGCATGCTCAATGAGTTGCAGCCGATCTTGATCATCCGTCCGTCCTTTGCGCCCGCTGTCGGTCGCGTTCAGCGTAGCACGGTCCCGCGATGACGAGGCCGCACACACCGGATCGAACGCTACTCGGTGAGCCGCTGCGTCTCGAACAGGTCCCGGAAGAAGCCTTCACGCTTGATGAGCTCGCGCGGAGGTCCCTCCTGGGACAGGCGTCCCTCGCCGTCGAGGACGAGGACGGTGTCCGCCTCCATCACGGTCGCCAGCCGGTGCGCGATGACGATCGTCGTCCGGCCGCGCGACAGCTCGCGAAGCGACCGGAGCACGATCTGCTCGGTGACGGAGTCGATGGCGCCGGTTCCTTCGTCGATCAGCAGCACGGGCGCGGGGCGCATGAACAGCCGCGCCAGGGCCACGCGCTGGCGCTCGCCTCCGGAAAGCGTGTGCCCATCCTCGCCGAGCACGGTGTCGTAGCTGCGGCGCAACCCCTGCACGACGCCGTGCAGGCCGGCCCGCTTCGATGCGTGCACGGCGGCGGCCTCGTTGCCGAGCACCGGCAGCGGGTAGCAGATATTGTAGGCGACGGAGCGGTTCCAGAGGAATATCGGCTGCGATACCACCGCGAAGTGGCCACGAAGACTCGCCAGAGACGCCTCCCGTATGTCCGTGCCCCCGATCGTGATCGTGCCGCTGTCCGGTTCCCGCATTCGGAGCATCAGCTCGAAGATCGTCGTCTTGCCGCCGCCGCTCGGCCCGACGAGACCGATGAAATGTCCGGCAGGGAAGGTCGCGGTGAACCCGCGGAGCGCCTGGCCCTCCCCATACGAGAAGGTGACGTCTCGAAAGGCGATGTCCCCGCCGAGCTCCGGCCCCGGAGCCGTCGGCGAGTCCACCTCGAGCGGCGCCGCGAACAGGTCGTCGAGCCGTTCGAACGAGTTGCGAATGGTGTGCGTGCCCACGTACGTCTGGAGCACGCCCCGCAACGCGCCATAGGCACGAGGCACGTATGCCATGAACGCGATCATCGCCCCCAGCGTCAGCGTCCCGTCGATGATGCGCACCGCCCCGTAGGCCAGCATGCCGCCGATCACGACGTTGCTCACCACGTCGGTCGGGAACGTCAGCAGCATGCTGTGCAGAGGGATCGACCTGGTTCTCAGGTGGAGGAACCTGCGCAGCCATCCCCGCCATTGCGCCTCGTGCACGGCCTCGCCGCCCAGCATCCGGACCGTTCCAATACCGCGGAACGTCTCGGTCAGGAACTGCTCCCCGCGCACGGTGTGCCGCCTGAGGAGCTTGTCGAGCACTCTCGATCGCCCGGTAAGCCTGGCCGTGATCAGGTACGTGATCGGCAAGGCGATCAGCGCGGCTGCCGCCAACCGCGCGTCGACCACCACCATCAGCACCACGGTCAACGTCAACGTGATCGCGTGCTGCACGAACGGCAGCAACTCCTCGTTGACGTACCGCTCGCCGATCCTTCCGGTCTCCCGCGTGATGCGAAACATCAGGTCGACGGGCGTCCTGCTCTCCAGGAATCCCATCCGCGCCCGCAGCAGATGGGGCAGCACGGCCTCGCGCAGACCGGCGCTCACCCGGTACGCGATCAGCGTCTGCAGATACTGACTCGCGTAGGTGATGCCGATCGCGGCGATCGGCGCCACCACGATCCCGGCGACCACTGCCGCGATCAGCCCGTAGTCCGCTTCCGGGACGGCGGTATCGAACAGCAGGCGATACAGCAGCGGCTGGACGGCGTTGATGCCGGACACCACCAACATGATTGCGATCGCCGCCGCCACGATCCATCGCATCGACCAGAACGCCTGCCGGAAGATCGCCCACGCGACCCTCCGGCGGGCGCCGTTCCGCCGCACGTCTCCCCGGTGCGGCCCGGGACCCACTGTCTTGGCCATCCCTCCAGGATACCGCCCCGTGCCGGACGGCCCTGTCCATGCGCCGGCATGGCCGCGGCCCGGCGCCGCCGTATATGCTGCCGGGCAAGTCCCATGATCATCGACAGCCATCTGCACGTGTGGAGCGACGACCCGCAGCGCTATCCGTGGGCGGGCGACGGCCCGAGGCAGGACGGCAGCGTCGAGCTGCTGCTTCAGACCATGGAGCGGCACGGCGTGGACAAGGCGTGCCTGGTCCAGTCCATCCACTACCTGTTCGACAACCGCTACACGGCCGACTGCCTGGCCCGCTATCCGGGACGGTTCTCGGGCATCGCGGTCATGGACCGCAACGCCCGCGACGCGGTCGAGCGGCTGGAGCGCCTGGTCACCGAGGACGGCTTCGAGGGGCTGCGCATGCACCTTTCGCGCGCCGACGATCCGGCCGAGTGGGCCGCTCCCTCGCAGGACCCGATCTGGCGCAAGGCCGAGGATCTCGGCGCCTGCTTCCTGAGCTTCGGCCCGGCGGACAAGCAGCCGGCCGTCGAGCCCATCATCGCCCGCCATCCCGGCGTCCCGGTCGTCCTCGACCACTTGGGCGGCGCCCTGTTCGAGGCGGAACCTCCCGAGCCGCTGCTCCGCAACGTCCTCGACCTGGCGAAGTACCCGAACGTCTACGTGAAGTTCACGCCGCAGGCCGCTCGGGCGGCCGGCCCCTACCCGTTCACGGACCAGCACGCGGTCTACGAGCGGATCTACGACGCCTTCGGTCCGCGGCACCTGATGTGGGGCACCGACTTCCCGCACATCTTCGCCGACATCGGCTACGGCCGCGGGCTGGAGCTGTTCCGCGACCACATGGCGTTCCTCACCGAGGAGGACAAGCGCTGGCTGTTCGCGGAGACGGCGAAGAGCATCTGGAAGTTCGGCGCCGAAACCCGCTGAGCCGTCCGGCGCTCGAACGCCGTCATTCTTCCGTGCGTGCTCGGAGCCGGTCGGCCGCATCCCGCGCGGTGACGGTCGGGATGCCCTGCGCACTCCCGAGCGCCAGCATGTCACCCCGGTCGCCGGACACGATCAGGTCGGCGTCGCCGGCGATCGCGGTGGCGAGTATCGGATCGTCGTCGGGATCCGCCGACAGGCTCACCTCCGGCAGCTCCCCAACGACCACTGCAACCGCTTCCAGGTGGTAGACCAGGTCGTCGGCTTCCTCCCGCCAGATGTACGGCTGCAGCCGATCTCGCGCCAGAACGTCCCGCAACTCGTCGATCTGGAACCGGGACGTGATCAGCGTGATGCCCGGGCTCTTGACCGCCGCCAGCACCTGCACGGGCGGTCCTTCGCCCGAGATCAGGGCGCTCACCAGGATGTTGGTATCAAGGACGATCCGCACGGGCCTGGGCCACCGCTTCGTCGGCAAGGCTCTGCACCGCATCGCCCGACAGGTGCCGGTTGCGTTCCCAGACCGACTCCACGGTCTCCCAGAAGATCGCCTGGCGTACCGCGCGATCGACGAACCTCGACAGGTCGCCCTTCTTGCCGCCGGTCCGTGCCAGGTAGCTCCGCACGCGACGGTTGGTCTCGTCCGAGATGACGAGATTCCATCGAGTCATCAGTGGCCCCTTCGGTGTTTATCTGTCTATGCATCATCTTCCGGAGTCGGACACGCTGCAAGTGCGCTTCGATGGATTTGTTCATGACGATGAACTGACGAGCAGATTCAAGAAGTTTTATGTATACCTGAAACTTTGGGAGAACTGGACTTCGACATCCCCACGTACATCACCCGGCCGACATCCCTGACAACTATCCGAAGCTCGTCGTCTCCATGGATCCGGTCATCGGCGCAAGCCGCAAGGGTGTCCGCCACCTTCACATCCGCGAATTCCTGTCCGCCGAGTGGTGACACGAGTCGTCGGCGGTGCGCCATCTCTGCCACGGGCCGGCTCCGTAGCGCGCCGATACTTGTGCGCTTCGATGTAAGACGATAGGTTACTCGAGTGAAGGCGACGGTCTCCTCGAAGGGACAGATCGTATTGCCGGCTGAGTATCGCCATCGGGATCGGATCGAGCCCGGCCAGGAGTTCGAGATCGAGCGCCAGGCCGCCGGGGTGTACCGCCTCACCGCAAGCGAATCGCCCAAGAACCGGGGTCTGGTCGACCTGCTGCTTACATGCCCGGAGAAGGATTGGTTCGTGCCGATCCCTTCCGAATCGACCGACCGGATCACGCCCCCCGATTGGTGAGCCGACGATGGCGCGATTCCTGGTGGACGCGAACGTGCTGTCGGAAGCTACCAAGAAAGTGCCCAACCCGCTGGTGGTCAATTGGTTGCGGCGTAATGAGCGCCTCATGGCCGTCGATCCGGTGATCCTGGGCGAAATCCGGTTCGGCATCCTGTTGCTGCCGGACGGGCGGCGACGTCAACGCCTTGAAGGGTGGTTCAACAAGATCGTGCGTCGGATTGAATGTCAGTGCCCGCGATCTGGTGGTGGAAAAAGGCTGAGATTCCCGCTTTGCTGTA
>JAPPKD010000327.1 GCA_028820215.1 Spirochaetaceae bacterium
CTCGGAGCCTCAATTCAGCCAACTCTTCAACCCCAGCACGAATAAGCCGGGATCATTGAAGAAATCCCACTTGTAGGGCCGCATCGAGATCCTCTGGCCGGCGGGCTGCAGCAGGTAGTTGGTCGTCCAGTCGGCGGTATGTCCCTCGAGGATCAAATGCATCCGCTCCTCGGTCCGGTACCTCGGATAAAACGAAGCGCCGCCGCGCTCCGGGAATCCGTCGGGCACCTCCTCGGCTGGCCGGACGATCGGCTTCGATTGCCACGGATCGCCTTCCCAATCGAAATGAACGTCCTCCTTGCCAAATTGGTACGCGACATAGCCCTCGTCCGTTCCCATGTAGTAGTCGAGTATCTCGAGGATCTTCTGCAGCTTGGCGTCGCTCACTTCGGACGCGATGAAGTACGGGTAGCTGCCGATCGGTCCGACGACCGCGCCGGAGGTGCCGCCCTGAACGCCGCCAGGCCCGACGAGCGGCGGTACCAGCACCACTTCGCGACCACCGCCGAGTTCCTCCTCCGGGATGAACGTGTTGGGCGGCCGATTCACCGCGTAGTCGGCACCAGCGTAGATCGCCACCTCCGAGACCGAGCCGATGACGCCACTCTGTACCTTCTCCCACATCTTGAATATGGAGAGGCTCGTGAACTCCTGGTCGATGAGCCCATCCTCCCACCATACGGCCATGCGCTTGAGGAACTCCTTCATGCCGGGATCGGTGCGCCACTCCGTGAGCTCACCGTCGACCAGGCGGTTTCCGCCCCACCCGACGCCAAAGGAGCCTATCAACGTTTGCCAGTTCCTGTTCGCCCGATCGCTGGCACCGAACGGGATGGTGTCGTTCTTGCCGTTGCCGTCGGCATCCCCGTCTCGGAATGCCCTCAGCAGAGCCTCGTAGTCGGAGAACGCCACGTCGTGATCCAGGTAATAGACCCGGCCGAAGCGATCGAGCGGAATCTTCTCCGCGTCATAGCCCGGCAGGTCGAACCCGAGCGCGCGTGCATAGTCGATGCGGAACATCGGGTAGAACGTCGTGCCGTCGGTATTGACTGCGACGCCGTGCAGCGCGATGAGCTCATCCTCGTTTTCCGGATTCTCGGAGGCGATCCAGGCCAGCGGATACTGGTCGAAGATCTTTGCGAGATTGGGCGCGTACTCCCGGATCCAGGCTTTGGGTATCGCCCTGGTGAGCCCCGCCTCGAAGTGGTCCAGGGGGTTGCCCCACCAGCCGCCTATATCCGGCTGCTCTCCAGCGGCGAGCATGACCTCGCGCTTTTCCCTGTCGTTCTCGTTGATGCCGTTGCTGATCACCGTGATGCCGAACCGCTCCTCCATGTCCTGGAATGTCCAGGCATCGGTCCACGGACTCATCCACGTGATCTCCGTCACCTCCTCGGCGGCCGCCTCTGTCTGGCCTTCACCGCTTGCCGCGAACGGCACCAGCAGCAGGGCGACGGCTCCCAGGAGCATGCTTCGGTTTCTCATTGGCTCTTTCTCCTTATGAGTCATGTGCGGAAAACCGTACGTCGCTCGCTTCACCTCCCTGGCTCGTGTTCTCGCGCTGCCGTCTCCGGGCAGCCGATCGGTTGCGCACGATCGCTGTCTTCACGTTATCATGTGATCCGCAGCGTGCCGAGGAAGATGCTGACGACGTGACACGCGCGACCGAACCACCTGTCATCGACGCCCACGGCCACACGCTGGACCAGGCTTTCGACACACGACGGCACCTGCACGAGGCGCTGGGCGGGCTCACCGACGTGCCGATGATGCGCGCCGGGGGCGTGGCCGCACAGCTCACCGCCTGCTGGGTGCCGGACGCCGCGATCGGCGGGCCGCATGCCAGCCGGCAGCCGCTACGGAAACTGCTGCAGATGGTCGACTACCTGCATCACGAGCTGAACGGTCCGGCAGGCGATCATGTCACGCTGGCGGTTTGCGCCGGCGATATCAAGGCGGCCCGGGCGGACGGCAAGGTCGCGCTCATACTCGGGCTGGAGGGCGGTGATGCGCTCAAGGGCGACGTCAGCCTCCTGCGCACGCTGCACCGACTCGGCCTGCGGCACGTCGGCCTGGTGCACGAAGGGCGCAATGCCCTGGGGACGGCAACACAGGTTTGGAACGGTCCGGAGATGCGCGTCCATGACAGCCACATCGACGGCACCGGCGGCCTCACGCCGGCAGGGCAGGCGGTCGTAGGCGAGATGAACCGGCTCGGCATGCTGGTCGACGTGACCCACATGGAAGCGGCGACCTTCCGGGACACGCTGGCGATCACCACCGCCCCCGTCGTTGCGACTCACGGCAACGCGCGGGCACTGCGCGACACGCCCCGCTATTTCGACGACGATCAGCTCCGCGCCATCGCCGCCACCGGCGGCCTCATCTGCCCCAGCCCGACCCCGCTCGGGCCAACCCCCGAAGCGGCCGCTCTCGAGCTGCTGCTCGACCACATCGATCACACGGTGGCGCTGGTGGGGCCGGATCATGTCGGGTTCGGCACCGACTTTCTTGGTCAGGTGGAGGCGCGGCCGGCCGGCGTCGGTGACATCAGTGAGGCAGGCCACCTCATGGCGGGGCTGCGGGCCCGCGGCTACGAACACGGGACCATCGAGAAGATCGCCGGCGGTAACTTCATGCGCGTCTTCGAGGCGGTGGCCGGATGAACGATGCCGTCAGTCCGGGAATGAGCACCGCGACCGACCTCCCCCTGGATTTCCGGCGCTCCTTCATGCGCTGGGACAGGCCGCGCAACCCCAACGACCCGCGGCCCTACGCGCGCCACAACACCCCCCTCGGCAACCGCGTGCGCATCGAGCTGGACTCGGTCCTGACGGTCCTCCGGCCGCACGGCACGCCCGAGCGCTACTTCCTCATCGCGCCATGTCGGGCCGAATGGGTCTACGCCGAACGCGAGTTGTTTCAGATCCCGAGCCGGGAGTTCCGCTGCGTTTATTCCCGGGATCAGGAGCGGGGCATGGGCAGGAGCCTGCTGTGGGACGGTACGACCAAGCGGACCATCGCCGCCAACGGCTGGGAGCTCGAGATCGATCTGCAGACCTTCAGCAGATCATCGGTCCACGACACGATCGCGGCGGTCACGGCCGCGTCGGAAGGCAAGGACCCGCTTGTCGGGCGCACGACCATCTTGCATCCCGACGGCAGCTATGAGTGTACGTTGGAGTATCCCATCAAGACGATGAACTTCCGGCCGGAGACGCCGTCGTTTCAAGTCGACACCGGGCCACTGGTGCTTCCTGACTTCTCGTCGGGCGAGGAGTCGATGATCGATCGGCTGGTCATGGCCCATGTCGCGTTCAACCGATTCGATCGCGCGGAGTTCATCATTCGCGTGCCGACACCGATCGACGAGTCCCGACCCGACGGGCCAAGGACCCTGCACTACGCGGACGTGCGCGAGTACCCGGCAACCAACCAGATCCTCACCGGCGCGCACTGATACGGCGCAGAAGTGCCGGTCGCATCCGGTGCTGGATTCCGGCGACGAGAACTTCATTCATTGCCCAAGCACTGCCTCTACGTCCTTGGGGCGGGCGAACAGGATCAACTCGTCGATGACGGATTCGACGAATCCGCAGCTCAGGTAGAAATGCTTGGCTCGATCGTTCAGGGCGTGCACGAGGATGGCGGCGATGCCGATTTCCGACGCCGCGGCGTTGATCCGGCCGACGGCATCGCGCACGAGTGCCCGTCCGAGCCCCAAGCCCTGTTCCGGGAGGGCGACAGCCAGGCGGGCCAGCACGACGACCGGTATCGGGTCGGCCATGTTGCGACGGAGCCTGCCGGGTGCCATGCCGCGATCGACGGATCCGGCGGCGAGCGCGTAGTACCCCTGTACGGCGGATGCTCTGCAGACGACGAATGTTCGGGAGGCGCCACTCGCCTGGTTGGCGAGTGCGCGCCGGTGAAGCCAGAAATCCAGAGCCGGCTCTCCGCAGGCAAACGACCCGACCTGATGCTCGGAGTTCAGCGGTACCGGAGCACCGAGGGAGGAGGCTTCGCTCACCGCTCCCACGGCGCCGGAGTCGAGAGCAGCCGCTTCAGCTTCTCGTTCGGCGCGGCCGGAGCATCAAGGAGCGCGACGAACGCATCAAAGCGGTCCGAATCCAGACGGAACAGCGTGCGGTCGAGCAGGGCATCCCGGGCCGCTTGGCGCGCCGCATCCAGCATGAATTCCGAGCGGTTCTTTCCCAGAGCCTCTGCTGCGCGGGTGATGAGATCTCGGTCGTCAGCGCTGACGCGCAGATTGACCAGCGATCTACGCGCGCGTTCCGCTGTGCGCTGCTCTGCCACTCCTTCTCCTCCTGGGTGCACGAATCGCAGTCGATGGTAAAGACAATGGATACACGGGACAAGGGCCGGCGACCGCCGCGTGTCCGAAGGACCGTCGAACGGTAGTGCATCGCATGATACCGTGGCATCGGTCATGACTGATCGTTGCGACCTCCAAGTAACCGACTACCGGGTCCTGTTCGACGACGACCGCTATCCCGCCAGCGGGTGCGCCGTCGTCAAGAGCGGCGACCGGCTGGTGATGACCGTGCAGCGGGCGAGCGACGCCGAGCAGGGCATCTCCTCACTGCTCACGCAGAGCGACGACCTGGGCGCCACGTGGAGCGAGCCGCGCCCGTTCGGGCCGCCGCTCGCCAACCCGGAGACCGAGTTCCAGGGCGTCGCTCCCGCGCACGCGCTGCACGACGGGACCGTGGTCGCCTGCGGCATCTACCTGCCCAAGGGCTTCGACCGCTCCCTCGGGGGGCGCGGCCTGTATCGGCCCAGCGACATCCTCATCGGGCACCGCGCGCCGGATGCCGACGAGTTCTCGTGGAACCGGATCCCCACCGGCACCTTCCTCACGGAGCAGTTCATCGCTCCCGGCATCGCCCTGCCGGACGGCCGGCTGCTGTTCACCATGTGGGGATCGGCTGTACGGGGCGACAACTGGCAGTGCGGCGTCCTGCTCTCGGACAACGGCGGCCGCACGCTCCGCTACCGGCAGGTCGGCTACGAGCCGGATCCGGCGATCCGCAAGGACCCGGAGGTGATGGCCGGCTTCAACGAGCAGACCCTGTTCTCCGCCGCGGACGGCACGCTGGTCTCGGTCATCCGCGGCCGCGACCATCTGGGCGGCATCCCCGGCACCAATCCGCGCTCCAGCGACTGCCTGTTCTTCCGCGCGGAGTCCGGTGACCGCGGCGAGACGTGGTCGTCCCCGGAGCCGACCGACCTGTCCGGAACCGGAGCGCCCACCGACGGCCTGCCGCTGCCCGACGGCTCCCTGGTCCTGCCGGCTCGCCTGCCGTCGCACTGGAGCCGCCACCGCGGGCACTCGTTCTGCGGAATGCACATGGCGCGCAGCTTCGACCGGGGCCGCACCTGGAGCACGGACCTCCTGTTCGACCGCACCCCGGACGACGAGCCGTTCGACAATTACTACAACGCCATGAACGGCACCTTCGTCGAACTCGGCGAGGCGGAGGCGATGTACGTGTTCGGCCACTTCCGGCGGGGCTCCGCGACCGGGCACCGCGCCTACGCCGTCCACCTCCGCTGGGACTGACGCTCGCGACGCTTCAGATCTCGCACGCGTCTCCGTTGCAGCCCGGCTTGCCTCGCCCGGCGATCGCTCGGAGCGGGAGCACGGCTGCGCCGAGGCGCCCCCTTTGTCGCTCCGGACCGCCGATTGAATGATGTCGCACCGAGTGCTATAGTACTGCGAATGATGAAAGCCGACCACGAGGGTTCGGATTGCGCGCGTTCAAGACCAAGCCTTTCGCTCGCTTCGCCGAACGCGAGGGAATAGCAGATGCAGCCCTGTGCGATGCCGTTCGCCGCGCTGAACGAGGTTCGATCGATGCCGACCTCGGCGGCGGCGTCCTCAAGCAGCGTATCGCACGGAAGGGACACGGCCGCTCCGGCGGGTTTCGCGCGATCCTGCTCTTTCGCCGGAGCGAACGGTGTTTCTTCGTCTTCGGGTTCGCGAAGAGTAGCCGGGACAATCTTCGGCGGGACGAGTTGAAGGCGTTCCGCCTTCTGGCGGACGAGATGCTGGGAATGGATCAGGCCGGCCTGCGGGCGGTGCTTTCGAACGGGACGATAACCGAGGTGACATGCCATGGCTAAGCAATACAAGAGCGACGCGTTAGCGGCGGCTCACGAGACGGCGCTGGGTCTGACGGAGGCGGGCGTCATGGTGACTCGAACCATGAGGGCTTTCGACGAGATGTGCCTGACGCCGGTCGAGGAGATGGCACCGGAGAGAATCCGAGAGATCCGGCTACGGGAGAATGCGAGCCAAGCGGTGTTCGCCCGCTACCTCAACGTGACGACAGGCTTGGTAAGCCAGTGGGAGCGTGGTCTGAAGCGGCCGCGCGGCGCTTCGCTGAAGCTCCTGACGTTGGTCGCGAAGAAGGGTCTCAGGGCGGTCGCCTGACAGACTCGGTTGCACGTCGGAGGAGATCGAGCTCCGGGACGAAGCATCTTCGTGCCGGACGGCCGACTGGTGTTCACCATGTGGGGATCGGCCGTGCGCGGCGACAACTGGCAGTGCGGCGTGCTCCTCGCGGACGACGGCGGCCACACGCTGCGCTACCGGCAGGTCGGCTGCGAGCCGATCCGGCGATCCGCAAGGACCCGGAGGTGATGGCCGGCTTCAACGAGCAGACGCTGTTCGCCGCCCCGGACGGCGAGCCGTTCGACAACTACTACAACGCCATGAACGGCACCTTCGTCCACCTCGGCCACGCCGTCCACCTGCGCTGGGACTGAGGCGCGCAACGCTTCAGATCTCGCACGCGTCTCCGTTGCAGCCCGGCTTGCCTCGCCCGGCGATCGCTCGGACCGGGGGCAGGAAGAGAGCCAGGCCGTAGGCAAACAGCAGGGGAACCTGTATGCACACTCTGCGGGTCGCGTAGATGCCGGTGAACGCACGCGCGGTCCGCTTCTCCACCACGACGATCTCGCCTGGCGGAACCTCTCCCAGCGGCGACTCGTCCGTTCGCAACTCGATCCGGCTCAACCAATCCAGTCGAGCCGTCCGGGCCGCCTGACGCGCGCAGTCAGGGCAGTTTGGGTTGTAGTACAGGGAGATCGTCACGCCAGCCACAGTTCCGGCCATACCAGAGTCTGCAGGGCGTCCAGCGATCGTGCCGGGCGGGTGGCGCCGCTGGTGTCGAACAGCTCGGCGACGGCGTCGGTGCCGAAGTCGTGCAGCAGCGTCCAGGCGGCGACCCGCCGCCCCAGTGCGTTATCGGCCAGCAGACGGGGATCGTACGCTTCGAGGAAGGCGCGCATCGCCGCGACGTCGCGATTGCACGGACCGAGCCAGAGCGGCATCCACTCGTAGTCTGGCGCGCCGATGCGGGCATCGCCGAAGTCGATCAACGCCGATACGCTCCATCGTCCGTCACGCTCTTCGATCAGCAGGTGCTCGGCGTTCAGATCGCCGTGGATGACGACCCGCCCGGCCGTTCGCGAAGCAGCCAGCGCCTCATCCAACAGCGCCTCCAACTCGGGGACGATGCGTGACACGATCAGCCCCCGGTCGAGCAGCTCCGGCAGGACCTCGCGCCGGCGGCGGTCGACAAGGGCGTCCCAGCCCTCACCCTTGTCGATGGCGGCCAGCGGTTCCGTGTCCACGGCGTGCAGCTGCCGGATCACGCGGCCGGTCTGTGCGGCGACCTCCAGCAGAGCCGCCTTCGACATCTCCGCCTGCAGCTCATCGAGCGGACATCCGGCGCAGAACTCCATCGCGAGGTAGCTCCAGTCTCGCCGATCCCGAAGCTCACCCGCCGCCCGGATGGCCGGCACCGGAACCGCAGCGTCGTGCTGCAGCAGCTCCAACAGACGACGCTCGAAGGCGTATTCCTCCCAGAACGGGCTGTAGATCTTGATCACCACGCGCCGGTCGAGGATGAACACCGCGTTGGTATTGGACGCGGGAGCCTCGATCGTGTCGTAGGCGATATCCTCCCGCTCGCAGATCGCATCGACGACGGGACGCCACACGCGCACATCGTCGAACGATGCCGCCCACTGCTCCCACGTGGCGATCGGCGGCAGAAGAAAGGACACCGGCGCCTACCGGGACCGGCTTCGGCTATGGATACTCGTAGTCCGGCGTGCCGTAGACCTCCGGCATGTCCAGGAGCTCCAGGGTGAGCCCGAGCTGCGCGTCGGACTCGAAGTAGTCGAATCGGCCGTTGCGGTCGTTGCCCAGGATCGGCCCGCCCTGGATCTGCGCGTACCCGAGGCCCTCCAGGTAGCGGTAGGCGGCGTCGTACTGATCCGCGGCCAGGTACGCGCCGATATGGTGGAGGCCGCCGGCCGGCTGCTGCTCCAGGTACTCGCTGTAGATCGTTCTGCCGCCGCCGGGGATGGGCACGATGATCTCGACATCCCAGGTCCCGGCCGCCATGCAGACCTCGAGCGCGTACCGCTCGGCAGGGGCGCCCCGGTAGGTGACCCCTTCCCAGTCGCCGCTGTCGACGCGGTAGACCTTGAACGGTCCGAAGCCGACGGCGCTCAGGCGGTCCATCATCGCCTTCGCGTCCGGCGCGACGAAGCCGAGCTGCTTCCAGTTGCCGAGCGACGTGACGCCGGCGTCAAGCGGGACCATCGGTTCCCGCCAGGCCCGGCAGCAGCGCACCCACGCACGGGCAGGAGATCAGGTTGGCCGAGGGGAACTTGCTGAGTTGCCGCACGCCGTCGGCGGTGATCACGAACTGCTCCTCGATGCGGGCGGCGTCGTTGCCGCGGCTGCAATAGGTCTCGAACGCCATCACCATGTTCTCCTCGATCACCTCAGGATGATCGAAGGAGAAGAAACGGCTGATCACCGGCTTGCCCCAGTGGGTGATGCCGATGCCGTGCGCGACCTGCAGGGCGAACGCCTCGGCCTCGCTCGACAGGCCCAAGTCTTCGTAGGAGGGCCACACCTCGGCGATTTCCGCGGTGCTGACGCCGGGCTTCACCCTGGCGACCGCGTCGAACAGCCAGTCGTAGGTCCTCTGGTAGACATCCAGTTGCACCGCGGACGGCGTGCCGACCACGAAGGTCTGGTAGTAGCAGGTCTTGTAGCCGTTGAACACGCTCACGACGTCGATGTAGAGCATGTCGCCCATGCGCAGCATGCGGTCGGAGAAGTCGTGCGGATGCGGGTAGGCGCGGTCGCCGGAGATCACGTTGATGTTCTGGATCTCCTCGGCGCCCAGGCGATACATGGTCTCGCGCATGAATCCGGCGATGTCGCTTTCGCGCACCCCCGGGCGGGTGCGGTTGACCACCTCCCAGAAGGCCGCCTCGACGATCGAGATGGAGGTCTCGATCAGGTAGACCTCCTCGTCGGTCTTGATCTTGGAGGCGTCCAGCAGGGTCTGCTGGCCGTCGACCACGTGGATGCCCTCCGCTTCCAGCGCGCGGATCATCAGCACCTCGGCAAGGTCGACCCCGACCGGCTCGTCCTGCACGCCGAACTCGGTCAGATGGTCCTTGACCATCTTTGCGAACTTCTTCGCGTTCTCGATGCCCACGGCGGTGGGGAACGCGCCGCGCCACGTGCCGATGGAGGGCACCATCCGATCGGCGATCCAGGGGCAGAGCTTCTTCTTGGCGGCGATGGCGCTGCCGAGCTCGTACAGGACCGGCTGCTGCCCGGCCACCATCAGGGCGCTGCGCAGGAGCTTGTTGTTGGCCCAGTCGTTGACCCTGGTGCTGGTGATGTAGCGGATCCAGTCCGGATCGAACACCAGCAGCGTCGCGATGCCGTCCTCGAGCATCTGTTCGTTGGTCTTGCGGACCCGGTCCGCGCGCAGCTTGTCGTAGTCGACGCGGATCTCGCAGTCCTTGGCCATCAAGCCCAGGGTCATGCCACGGCCTCCTCAGGGATGCGCACGATCAGGCGAAATAGAGGCCGCCGTTGAGGTTCAACAACTGGCCGGTGACGTAGGAGCCGGCGCCGGAAGCCAGCCACATGATCGTGCCCGCCATGTCCCGGCCTTCCGCGTAGCGACCCAGGGGGATGCTGTCGAGCTCCTCGGTCTTCAACTCGTCGAAGGTCATGTCGCGGCTGGCCGCCTCGGCCCGCATGAAGCTCCAGTGCATCTCCGTGGCGGCCAGCCCCGGACAGAGCGCGTTGACGGTGACGTGGTAGGGCGCCATCTCGCGGGCCAGGGAGATGGTCAGGGTGTGCACGGCCCCCTTCGATGAGCAGTACGCGGCGTACTCGGGAAATCCGAGCTTGCCGCCGTAGGATCCCAGGTTGACGATCGTGCCGCCCTTCTGCTCCCGCATCTGGCGCGAGGCGTACTTGCAGCCGAAGAAGATGCCCTTGAAGTTGACCGCGAAGATGCGGTCGATGACCTCGGCATCCATGTCGGCGACGGGGCCTTCCGAGAGGTGCGTGCCCGCGTTGTTCACCATGATGTCCAGGCGGCCGAACTCCTTGACGGCGCCCTCCACCAGGTCGCGCACCGCCCCTTCGTCGGACACGTCCGTTTCCTGCGAGTAGCCCCGGTTGTCGGGGTGCGCCGCGCGAATGCCGTCCATGGTCTCGTGCACGGCGGGCAGGATGTCGGCCGCCAACACGTGCACGCCGTGCGCGGCAAGCGTCTCGGCCGTGCCCTGCCCCAGTCCTCGGGCGGCCCCGGTCACCACGGCGAACTTGCCGGCTACTTCGCTGAACGGTTGTCTGTCGGCCACGTGCGTTCCTCCTGTCGGTCGGTCAGGCGGCGTCCGGGATGTGCTGCTGGAGCGCAGTCAGGTGATCGAGTCGGCGGGCGGGCGCCCCGCGGAGCAGCGGACCGGCTGGATCGCCGAAGACATCAGCCTTGCTGTAGCCGTGGCTGGCGATCACGTCGCGGTACCGGCCGAGGACCCCGGGCGTTATCGCGCGCGTGTAGTTGATCGTGAACATCCGGCGCCGGGTGCCGCCGCCCCACGCGCTGTGCTTCAGGGACTGGGTGAACAGCACCAGGTCGCCGGGCCGGCTGGAAAGAGCGACGGCCGGGATCCGGTCGCCCGGCAGTCCGCCCCAGAACCGCTCACCGCGAATCTGCTCGTCGATCATCTCCGCATACGGCTCGCCCTCGCGATGGCTCCCCGGTATCACCCGCAGGGCGCCGCTCTGGGCATCCACCGGATCGAGATACAGCGCCAGCTTCACGAACCCCACGGGGTTGGACAGCGTTCCGTCGGAGTGCCAGCGGGTGTCGCCCACGTAGTAGTTGCCGTCGCTGTTCCAGTACTGGTAGCCGTCACCGCACACCGCGCGGGCGACGCCGTGCAGGCGCTCGTCGTCGAGCAGGCTACACAGGTACTCGCTGTGATTCAGGAACGGCGCCACCGAGAGCCGCTCGCGGCCGTCATGGCCGTCGCCGCCGTGCCGCCGTATGAGCTCCTCGAAGGCGTCCTCGATCCGCGTGGACTCCTCCGCGAACAGCCCCGGCAGGTGCAGGTAGCCGAATGTGGCGAAAAACTCGCGCTGCGCCCCGGTCAACGCGAAGGACATCGCCGCAGCCTATCACGCCTCAGCGCACGCGCAGCCGGGCCCACCGGGTGTGGGTCACCCCCTCCGTCGTGCACCAGTAGTAGGTCATCAGGTCGCCGTCGGGGAGCAGCCCGCCGCCCGGTCTGCCGAAGGCGATCAGCATGTGCTCGGCCAGGAAGTTGTCGCTGTCGGGCGTACCGAGCGTGGCCTCGGCGCCGGCGTCGAACACGACGATCTCCGAGTCCGCGTCGTAGTTGATCAGGTCGGCGGTGAGGGCGACGCGGATGCCCTGCGGCTCATGCCGGTGGTTGTAGATGGTGGCGACGCGCCCGTCGGGCAGCGCGATGGGCGTGCTGACCTGACCGCGCAGCGTCGTGGGGCGCGGGTCGGACCACGTGCGGCCTTGGTCCTCCGAGATCGACCAGTGGGTGTTGAGGTCCTCCGATGTGCCGTACACATGCGTCCAGAACAGCGTGTAGATGCGGCCGTCGGGCAGGACGCAGGATCGCTGGTCCCACCACAGCAGCTCGCCGCTCGGGTCGTCGGCGATGATGGTGAGCTCGCCCCACGTGCGGCCCTGGTCGGTCGAGAACACCGCGCCCGCCTTCTGGTCGGGCGGGCTCTCGTAGCCGCTCGGCTTCCACGTCTCGAACGGATACATCCAGCGGTCGGGCGCAAGCTTGATCATTCCACCCGCTCCGTTGCAGGTGTAGCGATCCCGAGGGAAGTCAACCGGCACGACCTGCGGTTCCGACCAGATGCGGCCCAGATCGGAGGACCAGAACAGGAGCATCGCCGGGCGCTGCAGCGACTCGGTGTCCGCGTCGAAGAGGTCGGAATCGGAGGCCTCGAAGCGGCCGGCCGTCATCACCAGCCTGCCGTCGGGCACGGTGTGGATATGCGGCCCGCGGTACGTGTACCCGTCGCGCGGCGGGTTGCGGGGATGGATGCCGCCCTGGTTGATCCACGTTCCGCCGCCGTCCGCTGAGCGCAGCACCTCGATGTGGTTGTCGGAGGAGCCCAGCGACTCCCCCACGTGCTGGGCGGCGATCAGCGTGCCGTCCGCGAGCGGCGTGATCACGGGCATGAAGGCGCCGCGGCCGGCTCTGCGGGAGATGATGCCCGCGTCGATGATCTCGATACGTGAGGCCATACCCGCATGATACGCTGCCTTGGAGCCTGCCGATGTCGAGGCGTCCGCCAGCCTCCGGACACCATGCGCCGCCGGGGCCACCGGTGCATGCACATCTGGCACTGCCGGTCCGGCATCGACACGCTGATCCGCACGCAGATGGGGCGCGCCGATTGACGTCAGCCTGTGGATCGACCTAGTTCGCGACGCGTACACGGACCACTGCGACGTGCCAGTCGCCGATCTGGAGTGCAGCGCGGGCACCCTTGCCTTCGCGTTCGACAGCGGGATCCCGCCTTCGGTCGCTCACGGTCTACATGTCAGCGTTCATCCCTCTGCAACGATTTGACGGGAGACGATGGCCTTTCTCGGCCGATCCCGTGCATCTCGATAGGCGTAGTCCGAGTATACGACCATGAGGCGATTCGCGCCCGTTATGTAGGTGCAGCTATTCGCGCACGACCCGCCGTGGGTGAGGGTGACATCGTTGCCCCATTCCTTCCCCTCACCGTCGGTGCAGAAAGTCATGTACTGCCCCGGCCTGCCGTACATCCTGAAGGCGACCCCGTTCGGAAGCAGCCCACCAACGGGATTCACGCTGGAGGGCCGAATCGCCTCCGGGGTGCTCCAGGTTTGCCCCTGGTCGTAGGATCGAGTCGCCATCAGCGGGGAGTTCTCCGTGCTCTCATCGCCCGTCGTGCGCAACATCGCGGCCCAGTTGCCCCGGGGCATATTCGGTGAAATGTGCGCCAGAACGACCTGGCGTTCCCCGAGTTTCTCGAATGGAACACTGCAATGGTACGACCACGTCGCGCCGCCATCCACGCTCTTGAAGAGGTTGGATTTGCTTCCCGTATCCAGTTCTCCGTTCTCCCGGATGATCCGCATACCGCTTGCAGGAGCTGGAAAGTAGTAGCTCGTGGTCATCAGCGCTCCGTCGGCGAGTTCCATAATTGGCAGCAAGGGATAGTCGTGCAGCCTACAACCGAGCGGCGAGGGTATCTGTACGCGAATCGCCAAATTCCGGGCCCGGGAGGCCGTAAGATCCTCCGGAGAGACGCCCCACGAAGCGTTGTGGATGCTGAACCACGGGCGATCCAAGCGGTCCAGGTGCGGCGGCTGATCGTCCCGGATCTTGTGTATTCCCAGAGCGGGCAGTCGATCGTCTCCCACGTACTGAATCAGCCTTCTGAGGTGCGTACCGATGGCCGAGTGTGTCGGTCCCAGGACCGAGTCCTTCTCGAGGACCGTCTCCTTGTAGGCCGGCACGATGATGTCCGGGTCCATCATCGCCCTCTCTTTCCGCCATGTGCTCTCTCCGGGGCCACGGCTGTACATGTCGAGGGAACGACATCCCGCGTCCATTTCACCCAGCCGGTAGTAAACGTTCATGCCCTTCCAGCCGATCCCCTGGAAGCGGGGAACCGGCTCGCAACCGAGTTTGTCCACAGAGACCATTTTCGGCCTGTAGTAGATCTGACGTCCATCGGAAAGGGTGATCCTCTCGCGCAGAAACCCTTCCGCTTCGTTCTCGTCGACGACGGCGTGGGTCCAATGATCCCCCTCATCGTCTGAGATGTACCAGAGATAATGATAGTCGGCGTCCGACGACATCTCGTCCTGGCCGATCGTCACGGCACAAACCAGCCGTCCGTCGCGCAGACCCCACATGTTCGAAAATTGAACGAACCCCAGCTCGTGTCGCCCAGAGGCGCCGCCATCACGACACGCGGGGGCCCGAGGCGAATCTTCGCCCCGACATCAGGAGCGTCCTCGGGCTGTGAAATACCAGACAGTTCGTAATCCATCGTCTATTCGAGATCTCCCGGTTAACCCGTGGCCAGTGACCGGCGCCGAGCCGCGGGCCGAAACGCGGAGCCGAGGTTCGTCGGCGGCGGCATAAGAAGCAGCGCGACCACACTTCGAGATCGTGAATCAGCAGTTCCTCCTGACCCATACGATTTGCTTTCGCCAGGACTGTTCCGTCGGCTGAGCAAACTTTCCGGCCCCAACGGTAGAGTCGAGGAGAGGCGCGCCCTGCCGTAGGTGGAGGGAGTAGCCGTTAC
>JAPPKD010000269.1 GCA_028820215.1 Spirochaetaceae bacterium
CCCCCTCCTATATCTCATTGCCATCATTGCACTTGGAACACCGCAATTGGCTCAAGCATGGGTGCGGGAAGCCAAGGCCCAGGGTA
Source organism: Spirochaetaceae bacterium (assembly GCA_028820215.1). Next base: position 87 of record JAPPKD010000269.1, read on the forward strand.
GAGCCGAAGGCAAGGCGGAGACGCTGCTTCGTCTTCTGCAGCGGCGATTCGGTCCCGTTCCGGAGAGCGCTCGGGCACGGGTGGCGGTCGGGTCGGCGGCGGAGATCGATGTCTGGTTCGATGCCCTGCTTGACGCGCAGAGCCTGACGGAAGTGTTCGACGCCCGAGCGCATTGATCGCCGCCGATCGGCCACAGCGGCGTCTTCCATCGCTGCTCTTCATCCGGCGTCGCCGCCCGGCGGCACGACCAGTGTCGTCCCGGTGACACGAACTCCCGCTTGGGTGAGTTGACGATGTCCATGCCGGGAATCTGCGCCAGCCCGGCGCGGAGCCGTGCGATGCCGCGCCGCATTCTTCTCAACGCGGTATGCTCGGCGCCGGAACGGCTGGCCGCTCGCGAGCTGCAGGAACACTTCAGGCTCTTGGGCGTGGATGCCCCGGTGACCGCGTTGCGCCACGGCGAGAGCGTGCCTGGCGGATCGGTCTGCCTGGGCACGCCGCTGTTGCCCGCCAACGCCACCGATGCCCTGTCCCGTGTTCGCGACGACGGCTTTCTTCTCTATCGAGCGAACGACACGGTCCACGTCGCCGCGCACCTGCCGCGCGGAACCCTGTTCGGGTCCTATTGCTACCTGGAGTCTCTGGGCGTCCGCTGGCCGGAGCCCGGCCAACCGGGGGAGCTGACCGGGCGGACGTTCGATCTTGCTGCCGAGCCTGAGGCCGGCGTCGACAACCCCGACTTCCCCATTCGCGGCAACAACTGCTACTGCCCGACGAATGCGCGGGACCTGCAGATCACCATCGACATGATCGAGTGGTTCACGCGACAGCGCTGCAACCTGCACTCCCTCTTGCGCGGAGACACCCCGACCCTCACCGGGTTCGACGAGCTCTGGTATGCGGTAGCGGACTATGTCCATCAGCGCGGGTGTGAATTCGCGCTCGGCTCACACCTCGCCTGGCCGGCCCTGCTGATGTACGAAGACCGCGACCTGTTCGCAACGCATCCGGAGTACTTCCCGTTGCGCGGCGGCGAACGGCAGCAAACCGGGCCGTATGGCCCGCCGACCCGCTACGGCCCGGACGCGGTCCCGGCCTTGACCGGCAGCGGGATGAGCCTGTGCGTTTCCAACCCGCACGCCGTGGCGACGGTGATTCGCAACCTGCAGAGCTTCCTCGATGAGCACCCCGAGATCGACGTGATGGGACTCTGGCCGCCGGATACCAAGTGGGAAGGGTGCGAGTGCCCGGAGTGCCGGAAACTGGTGCAGCCGGATCGAATGTGGAGCAACATTCCGCACCATGCGAGCCGGTGGCGTGCGACGTCCGATCACCTGGCTCACCTGATCGGTCAGGTGGCACGTGGGATCGAGGGATCGCATCCGCAGGTCCGTGTCCTCAGTTGGGGTTGGTGCACGACCGAGCATGCGCCGCAGAACGTCACGCCGGCAGGGCGGTTTCAGTGCGATCACTTTCTCGTGCCGTGCTACGCGCATCCGCTGGATTCCGACAACTGCCTGAATCGACATGTTCATCCCGAGGCGCTGGTGCAATGGGCCGCAACAGAGAACGTCAGCCTCGGCTGGATCTTCGCGGGGACGGCGTTCACGGCCGTGATGGCGGAGTACCCCTTCGCCTGGTTGATCAAGCGAAACGTCGAGTTCATCCGGCAGATCGGCGGGCAGGCCGTTACGACCTGTCTGGAGATCGGCGAAGCCGACGATCGCTCCGTGCGCGGCGACATGACCGACCATTACCTGTTCTCGGCCTGCGGCGTGAACTACCTCGCGATGAGCCGGCTGGGCTGGAGGTCCACGGCATCCCTCGAGGAACTGTATCGCGATTATGCCGAAGCCCGGTTCGGCCCGGCGGCCGGAGCGTTGATCGCCGAGCACTATGGACGGATCGTCGAACGCTACGAGGCATGGGGGCGCTCAGAGCCCACCGCGGACTTCTACGACGTGTGGGGCGGATCGCACCTCCGCTGCAGACCGGGCTGGGAAGTGCCTCTCGATCTCTTGACCGAGGAGCTGATCGCCGGCGCACGCGAGTTGCTGCGCCGAGCGCATCGCCGCGCCCGCCGGGACCTCCACAAGCACCGCGTGCAGGCCGAGCGCAACGTGTTCGAGCATACCGTGCGGATGCGGGAGCTCTTCAAGATTCATCAGGCACGGCAGACGCTCGAAGCTGCGGGACTGACCGAGGAGTCCAAGGAACTTTGCCGAGCGCAGCGACGGATCCTGGCCGCAGCAAGGGAGATCGACGTACCCAAGCACCACGGGCCAACCATGATCGCCGCCGACAAGACCTGGGTGGAACTGATGTGGATGTGATCCCGGGCGCCCCTTGTCACCGCAACAGCTCCAGCCGCACCTTGTGCGCGACCAGGTGGCGGTACGGCTGGCTGCGCATGTCGTCGCGTTCCGGACGCCACAGCAGGTCCTCGCAGACGACCAGCAGCTCATCGGGCGCGATCTCCACCGCTGACACGCCCTGCCAACCCGATGCGGTCGAGACGATGATCTCATACGGCCATCCCTCGCCGCGCCCGTCCAGGCACACCGCGATGCGGTTGTCCGGCCGGCCGTAGAGGGCGACGACCATGCCGTTCGACATGGTCAACAGGCCCGGCCACTGGCCATTCAGACGGCTGCGGACCGGGTCGCTCCAGGTCCTGCCGCCGTCCGCCGAGCGCGACAGGTACAGCGGCGCGTAGCCCTCTCCGTTACGCAAGATGGTCAGCAGCTCACCGTTGGGCAGCAGCGTGAGGCCGGGTTCGGCCCAGCCTTCGTCGCCCATCTCCGGCAACGGCGGCACGCAGCCGGCATAGTGCCAGGTCATGCCGCCGTCCTCGGAGCGCAGGCACCAGCTCGAATACTTGTAGATCTTGAACGCGTGCGGGTACTTGTCCCACCCGTCGGACATGATGTCGGTGTAGACCAGGTCGTGGTCGCAGAAGCCGTAGCACATTCCCACCATGCTGCCGTCAGGCATGACGACCGCGCCGCGATGCAGCGTGTTGATCCGCACCACCCCGTCCTCACCCATCGACGGAACATGCGCGCCGAGATGGAACGTCAACTCGATGTCCTCCACGGTGCGCCACCCGTCGGCAGATCGATACGCCGCGCATGTCGCCACTCCCTCTCCGGCGGCCGTTCCCGTGGAGCTGACGACGAGGTCCGGTCCGCCCGGGAGGTTCACGGCCACCCCCGCGATCGAGGCAAGGTGCTTCGGACCCGCCTTCTCCCACGTCTTTCCTTCATCCCGGCTGAGGTAATCGCTGACCAGCAGCGTCCCGTCGGAGCACCGCATCAGCGCCGGTGCGAAGTCGCTTACGCCGATGTAGATCGGTTCGCTCACGCTCACGTGCAGCCTGCGCTCGGGTGCAACCCGCTCGCCGCGCGTGCTGTGCACGGAAACTCTGGAGCGGTCCGGCTTTTCCAGCCTGGCGCTGAAGCAATGCTCACCGTCATGCGAGGTCGACAGGACCGTCTTGGCCACCACGTGATTCCAGCCGGCCCGCAGGTGCACCGGATCGGAGAACAGGTCCCACTTGCGGGTCCGGCTCGTGCCGTTGAAGAGAAAGGGACCGTCGAAGCGGGCCGCATCCGCGCCGTTGACCCAGATGCGGCAGGGCGTGGTGGAGCTCCAGCGCAGGGCGTAGTCTCCCCCTTCCTGCGCGTGCACCAGGGCCGCCAGATAGGTCACCGAGTAGTCGTACGGATACGACGGCCGCGCCCACGCCCGGCGGGGAAACCCCCAGGAGCTGTAGGAGGTGTAGGAGCCGATGCGCTGACCGCACGCGCGGCAGCGCTGCGGCCGCTCCGGTATGGCTGTTTCACAGCGGGGGCAGTACGGCTCCCGCGGCGCGCCTTCCAGCTCCGATGTCCAGCACGGCATCAGCTCGTCGTCGACCGTGAAGTGGTCGATCGTCACGTGCACGCCGCCGGGCGGCTCCAGCACGGGATCGGTGCTGCGCATCCGCAGCCCGTGATGTTGCTTCAGCAGCACCCGCTCCGGGGCCAGTTCCCACCACTTGCTCATCACGGCCACCGCCGAGTAGCGCCGCCAGGTGCGCCCGGCCACCTCCTCGTCCTCGTGCGGCACCAGGTCCGCCTCGTCATCCAGGAAGGCCTCATCCAGCGCTCGGGCCGGCTCGGACTTGGCATACTCACGATCGGCGAACGAGAATGGCCCCAGCACAAACCACTGGCGCAGGAAGTTGCGCCAGTGCACGTAGTCGCGGTTCGGATCCGGCGGCACCAGGAAATTGGCGACGATCCGTTCCGAAATGCTCTTCTCGCTCATCTGATCCTCTCCTTGACGTTCGCCTCAACCTTTGAGAGAGCCTATCAGGATCCCCTTCACGAAGTACCGCTGCAGAAACGGATACATCAGGATGATCGGTCCTATGGTCACGATGATGGTCCCGGCTCGTATCGATGGCGTGGTAGTCCCGCGGGTTTCCAGGAGGAACGGCCGGCGCGTTATCTCATATTCCTCCACGGTCAGCCGGCGCAGCAGAATCTGCAGGACGACCTTGCTCTCCTCCCTCATGTACAGGAGGGCGTCGAACCAGGCGTTCCAGTGCATCACCGCGGTCCACAACGCCAGGACAGCCAGCACCGGCGTGGAGATGGGAAACATGATCGAGAAGACGATGCGCAGCGGGTGCGCCCCGTCGGCCAGGGCAGCGTCCTCCAGCTCTCGCGGGAGGGCCATGATGAAATTGCGCGCGATGAGCAGATTCCAGGCGCTGGTAGCGAGCGGCAGGATGAGCGCCCACCGGCTGTTCATGAGCCCCAATTGGAGTATGTTGAGATAGATCGCGACCAGCCCGCCGTTGAAGAACATCGTGAACACCACCAAGGCGGTGATGCTCTTGCGAAACGGCAGGTCCGCCCGTGCCAGCGCATAACCTGCGCAGTACGTAACAAACAGGGTAACAGCGGTGCCTGCGACCGTGCGCAGAATCGAATTGTAATACGCTACCGCGAGTATCTGCGAGCTGAAGATCACGGCGTACGAATCGAAGGTGATCGGACTGGTGAAGAACCTCACGCCCAGCCGCATCGCGTTCACCGGCGTAGACAACGACAGCATGAGCGTGTCCCACAGCGGATAGAGACAGAGCAAGGCCAGAACGCCGACAAACAGATAGTTGAAGATGTCGAAGACGACGTTCCCTCTGGCCCTCAGCATGCTCTGGTCTCCCCGAAAGATGAAGGAGCGCGGATCGGAGTCGTTCCAACCCGCACTCCCCGATTCAGCGCGTCACGGTGTGATCACGCTCACCCGCCGGCGTGCATCCGTTCATACTCGGCCTTGATATCTTCCACTCCGGCATCCTTGAGCCGCTGCTGGAAGTTCGGCCATTCGGCATCCAGGTCGACCTTGCCAAGGACCACGTCGAAGTAGAACTCCGACTTGATCGTCAGAACATCGACCCCTCGCTCGATCGCGTGCTGATTGGTGCTCGGATACGAGAGCTTTACACCAACAGCCTCATTCGGATCGGTATTGAGGGAGAATGCGTGGGCGTAGATCTCCTGCGACGGCTTGTCGAGGGTCAGGTACGCCTCGTCCAGCAGCGCCGGAATCCACGAGTAAAACACTCCAACACCCTGTTGTTCCAGCTCTTCGCGCGATACGTCCCTGAGCGTGAGAACGCCGTCCTGCCAGTCCCAGTGGACTCCCTCTTCGCCATATTGCCCCCTGAGCCAGAAGTCCAGCTCCGAGGAGAACGCATCCTGGATCTGCATGATCTTCTTGACTTTCTCATCGCTGGTCTTGGCCCCGAAGTGGGCGCTGCCCTCGGTGTACAGCCCGAACGGCTGTGACGTCAGAGGACCGCGGCCGTGATCCGGTCCCTGCAGGTGCCCGACATAGGCGAATTCGGCCTGCGGGTTCTGGGCGCGCACCAGGTCCAGGATGTTGCCCTTCGTCGACGATACCATCCACCAGGCGTTGTCCAGGAGTATGCCGAAATTGCCTGCGGCCCATTTCTTGCGCTGCTGATCCCGCTTGTCTGTCAAGGACTCCGGGTCGACGGCCCCGGACGCGTACAGGTCCCTCACGAACCGCAGCGCCTCCTTCCAGTTGTCCGTTTGCGGCGGGAACGTGACCTTCCCGTCGACGAGCTCGTAGCCGAAGTAATTGACGCCGTGGGCAGCGAATATGTACGTGAATCTCGCCCGATCTCTATCGCTGCGGGAGTGCACCCCGTAGGTATCGTTCTGGCCGTTGCCGTCAGGATCGTCGCGCGTGAACCTGATCGCCAGTTCGCGGAACTCGTCCAGGGTCTGCGGTGCTTCCGCCACCCCCAGTTTGTCCATCCAGTCCTTGCGCACGACCGGGAAGCTGGGAAGGAAGTCACCGTAGTTGCCGTACGGAACTCCGTACACCTTGCCCTTGTAGTGCGCCTGGTCGACGACCAGGTCTCTGCCGAACAGAAAGACCATCCGCTCCATCCAGGCCGGCATGTATTCCCACATCCACTCCTCCGGGAACTCTCTGATGATTCCCTGATCGATGAACTTGTAGAGCGTCTCGCGCGGGAAGATGGTGATCTTGTCCGCCGTGTTCCCGGACGAGTAGTACAGGTCCCGGGCCTCGATCGAGGGGAAGGCAAGCGGCGTGATGCTCACGTCGAAGCGTTCCTCGATCAGCAGCTCGAGCGGATTGCCATCCTCGGGTCCAAAGCTCATCGGTCCGGCGACCCCCTGCCAGACGATCTCCAGAGGAGCGTCCGCTGCCGCCGCCTCCTCGGTCGGCGCAGCGAACGCCCCGCCACCGACCAGGGTCAGCCCGGCCGACAGCAGCGCGAATAATTTGAGACTCTTCATGAGAATCCCCCTTGTGAGTGGTGCGCCTCCTCTTCGGGGGAGGCGCTTCGCGGTGGCAACGCCACCGTCCGGAGGAGCTTGCGGGTCGAAATCCCGCGAGTCCCCCCGTCTTCTCTCCGTCGAACGCCCGCTGCGACGCTGTCTACCACAGCGCATGCTCGCTGAAACGCCGGACAAAGGCGTTCACCACCAGGAGCAGCACGAGCCCGATCACGTTCTTGAACAACCCGACGGCGGCACCGAAGCTGAACTCCGCCGAGAGGACACCCACCCGGTAGACGTACGTGTCGATGATGTCGGCGACCTCGTACACGCGTGGATTGTAGAGGTTGAAGATCTGCTCGAATCCCGCGTTCATGATGTTCGACAGGCTGAGAAGGAAGAGGATGATGATGACCGGCGCGATCCCCGGGATGGTGATGTATGCCGCCTGCTGCAGCCTGTTTGCTCCGTCGACGTACGCGGCCTCGTACTGCTGCGTGTCGATGCCCGAGATGGCGGCGAGGTAGACGATCGAACCCCACCCGATCTCCTGCCAGATGCCCGAACCGACCAGGATGGCGCGGAAGTACTCCGGGGTGGCCAGGAAGAAAATCGGCTCGATACCGAACAGACCGAGCACGGAGTTCACCGCGCCATAGCTGGGTGACAGGATCTCCCGGAGCATGCCACCGATCACGACCCACGATATGAAATGGGGAAGGTAGGAGATGGTCTGGACGATCTTCTTGTAGCGTACGTGGTATATCTCGTTCAGGAGCAGGGCGAGCAGTATCGGCGCCGGGAACGCGAATACGATCCTGAGCACGCTGATGATGACGGTGTTGCGGAACACGCGATAGAACAACGGACTGCTGAACAACCGGTCGAAGTAATGGAACCCGGCCCACGGACTCCCCAGGATCCCATCCAGCATGCGGTAGTCCTTGAAGGCGATGAGCACGCCGTACATCGGCTTGTAGTGAAAGAGGATGAAGTAGACGATCGCGGGGATCAGCAACAGGTAGTAATACCTGTTCTTGTGGATCTGCTTCTTGAGGGGTGTCGCCAAGGAGACAACGGTACGTGCTGGAGACTGTCCGGGAGCCGTCGTGGACAACGCCTCACCTCCTGGTCCCAACTCTTACACAACGGCCGCGGGTCCTGCAAGCGGGAGGTCGCGCGCGCTTCCCCGGGATCGACGGCCGCGCGGCGCTGCACGGCAAGCCCCGACACCACGCCGAGCACGTTGCCGGCACCGTTGCGCGCCGCTATGTTCACGGACGGCGGCATGGCATGCCGAAGACCGCACGGAGCAGGCCGCTGACGGACGGTCGCTCCTTCTGACCAAAGCAACGCTTCGTGTTCACCACGGGAGGGCTGGGCCGCGCCTATCTGGTCACAGCATTCGCTGGTTTCCTCGGAAGATGAAGGAGCGCGGGTCGGCGTCGGTTCAACCCGCGCTCCCAGATTCACCGCGTCACGGTGTCGGCACGCTCACCCGCCGGCGTTCATCCTCTCGTACTCGGCCTTGATCTCTTCAACGCCAGCATCCTTGAGCCGCTGCTGGAAGTTCGGCCACTCGGCATCCAGATCGATCTTGCCGAGGACGACGTTGAAATAGAACTCCGACTTGATGGTCAGAACATCGGCCCCTCTCTCGATCGCAGGCGTGTTGGTGCTCGGATACGAGAGCCGTACCCCGACCGCCGCATTCGGATCGGGATTGAGAGAGAACGCGTGCGCGTAGATCCCTTGCGACGGCTTGTCGAGCGTCAGGTACGCCTCGTCCAGGAGCACCGGAATCGGAGAATAGAACCAGATTCCTTGTTTCTCCAGCTCCTCGCGCGGCACGTCCCTGCGCGTGAGAATGCCGTCCTGCCAGTCCCAGTGGACTCCCTCTTCGCCCCAGTGTCCCCTGAGCCAGAAGTCCTGTTCGGAGGAGAACGCATCCTGGATCTGCATGATGCGCTTGACCTTCTCGTCACTGGTCTTGGCGCCGAAGTGGGCGCTGGCGTCAGTGTACAGCCCGATCGGCTGCGACGTCAGAGGACCCCGACCGTGATCGGGCCCCTGCAGGTGGCCGACGTAGGCGAATTCAGCCTGCGGGTTCTGGTCACGGACCATGTCCAGGACGTTCCCCTTCGTCGACGATATCATCCACCAGGCGTTGTCCCAGAGGATGCCGAACATGCCGGCGGCCCACTTCTTGCGCTGCTGATCCCGCTTGTCCGTCAGAAACTCCGGGTCGATGGCGCCGGCCGCGTACAGGTCCCTCACGAACCGCAGCGCTTCCTTCCAGTTGTCCGATTGCGGCGTGAAGGTGACCTTGCCGTCGATGAGCTCGTAGGCAAAATAGCTGACGCCGTGCGCGGCGAAGATGTACGAGAATCTCGACCTGTCGTAATCGCTCCGGTCATGCACCCCGAAGGTGTCGTTCTTGCCGTTGCCGTCGGGGTCGTCGTGGGTGAACCTGACCGCCAGGTCGTGGAACTCGTCCAGGGTCTGCGGTGCCGCTGCCACCCCCAGTCTGTCCATCCAGTCCTTGCGCACGACCGGGAAACTGGGAAGGAAGTCACCGTAGTTGCCGTAGGGAGCTCCGTACACCTCACCCTTGTAGTGCGCCTGGTCCACCACCAGATCTCTCCCGAACAGAAAGACCATCCGCTCCATCCAGGCAGGCATGTACTCCCACAGCCACTCCTCCGGGAAGGCTCTGATGATCCCCTGATCGATGAACTTGTAGATCGTCTCGCGCGGGAAGATGGTGATCTTGTCCGCCGTGTTCCCGGACGCGTAGTGCAGGTCTCTGGCCTCTATCGACGGGAAGGCAAGCGGCGTGATGCTCACGTCGAAGCGTTCCTCGATCAGCAGCTCCACCGGATTGCCATCCTCCGGCCCCCAGCTCATCGGCCCGGCGACCCCCTGCCAGACGATCTCCAAAGGAGCGTCCGCCGCGGCCGTCTCTTCCGTCGGCGCAGCGAACGCTCCGCCAGCGACCAGGGTCAGCCCGGCCGACAGCAGCGTGAGAAACTTGAGACTCTTCATGAGAATCCCCCTCGTGAGTGGTGCGCCTCCTCTTCGGAGGAGGCTCTTTCGCGGTGGCAACGCCACCGTTCGGAGGAGCTTGCGGGTCGAATCCCGCGAGTCCCTCCGTGTAGCGTACGTGGTATATCTCGTTCAGGAGCAGGGCGAGCAGTATCGGCGCCGGGAACGCGAATAGGATCCGGAGCACGCTGATGATGACGGTGTTGCGGAACACGCGATAGAACAGCGGACTGCTGAACAGCCGGTCGAAGTAATGAAACCCCGCCCACGGGCTCCCCAGGATCCCATCCAGCATGCGGTAATCCTTGAAGGCGATGAGCACGCCGTACATCGGCTTGTAGTGAAAGAGGATGAAGCAGGCGATCGGGGATCAGCAACAGGTAGTAAGTAGTACCTGTTCTTGTATATCTGCTTCGGGCGGAACGTGCTGGAGAGCGTCCGGGAGCCGTCGTGGACAACGCCTCACCTCCCTGGTCCGAACATCGTACACGAGGGTTGGGGATCGTGCAAGCGGGCGGCAGCGCTCCCAACAGGTCGACGGCCGCTCGGAGCTGCACGGCAAGCCCGACACGACGTCGAACACGTTGACGGTGCCGCCGTGCGCCGCTATGGTCACGGACGGCGGCATGGCATGCTGAAGACCGCACGGAGCAGGCCGCTGACGGACGGTCGCTCCCTCCTGACCAAGGCAACGCTTTCCAAGGAGCTGTCCGCCATGTGGGCGGACCGGTGGCTGTATTTCCTGATACTCCCCTCGCTGATCCTGGTGTTCGTGTTCAGGTACCTGCCGATCTACGGCGTCACCCTGGCGTTCCGGTTCTACGACCCCGGCCGCGGGCTGTTCGGCAGTCCCTGGGCTCAGCCGCTGACGTACAACTTCTGGTTCCTGCAGGACCCCGAGTTCTGGCGCGTGCTGGTGAACACGCTGCGGATCACCTCGGCGAAGATCATTTTCGGGTTCCCCGCGCCGATCATCCTGGCGATCCTGCTCAACGAGCTGCGCGGCCAAGCCTACAAGCGGGTAGCGCAGACGATCACCTACCTGCCGCACTTCGTGTCATGGGTGATCCTGGCCGGAATCATCTACGCGATCTTCGATCTGGAGCCCGGCAGCCCCTTCAACGCGCTGCGCGCCCTGGTCGGATTGGAGCCGACCAATCTGATGGGCAATCCCGGCGCGTTCGTGCCGGTGGTCGTCGTCTCCGACATACTGCGCAACATGGGCTACAGCTCGATCATCTACCTGGCAGCCATCTCCGGCATCAACCCGGAGCTCTACGAAGCCGCGGTGGTGGACGGCGCGCGCCGCTGGAAACAGACGTGGCACGTCACCGTGCCGTGCATGCTGCCGACGATTTCCGTGCTGTTCATCCTGCTCCTGCCGGGGATCCTCTATGCGGGTCTGGATCAGATCTACAACCTGATGAACCCGGCGACGCTGAAGATCGCCAACGTCACCGACATCTACGTGCTGCGGGTCGGGCTGATGCAGGGGCAATACGCCTATGCGACCGCGCTCGGGTTGGTGTTCGGCGTGGTGCAGCTCTCCCTGGTGTTCGTCGCAAACGCCCTGACCAGGCGTTCCACGGGTTACGGACTATGGTAGGCGCGGATTAGCGAGGCTACGGGAGCATGTCTGCCGGATTCGGTGATCGGGTATTCGCGGTCGCGAATGCGCTCGCCATCGGCCTGCTGTGTCTCGTAACGCTCTATCCGTTCTACTACATCGTGATCACGTCGCTGTCGGATCCGGTGGTCGGCCGCGGCTCGTACCTGTGGATCACGGAAATCTATACGGTCAATTACTGGATCGTGTTCACCACCGGAGGGCTGGGCCGCGCCTATCTGGTCACGGTGCTCGCGGCGGCCTGCAACGTTCCCCTGATGCTGCTGGTCACCGGCGGCGCAGCGTTCTCGCTCACGCGCAAGCGCATGCGATTCCGCGTGCCGATCATCGTCTACTACCTGGTGACCATCTACTTCACCGGCGGGTTGATCCCGCTCTACCTCGTGCTGCAGCGCCTCGGCCTGCTCAACACCTTCTGGGTGCTGGTGCTTCCGGAGGCATTCAGCGTCTTCACGCTGATCGTCATGAAGACGTCGTTCCAATCGATACCGGAGAGCCTTGTCGACGCCGCCGTGATCGACGGCGCCGACTATCGGCTGATCTTTCTGCGCATCATGCTGCCGCTGTCGACCGCCACCCTGGCGGCGCTGGGACTGTTCCGGGCGGTCAGCGTCTGGAACGACTGGTTCGCCGGCGCCTTCTTCATCACCGATTTCCGGCTGAAGCCGCTGCAGACGTTTCTGCGCACCAAGGTGCTGGAGGGGGGCGTCAGCCAGCTCTGGTGGAACGTTCGTACCGCGGACCCGGAGACCTACAAGCGCCTGGGGCTCGATCCGGATTTCGTCGAGGATCTGTTGAACATCACGCCGCTGTCGCTCAAGTCCGCGTATCTCGTCGTGACCACCGCACCACTCATCCTGCTGTATCCATTCCTGCAGAGGCACTTCGTCAAGGGGGCGCTCGTCGGCGCCGTTCGAGAGTAGGACGTTCGGGAGTAGCATGTTCGAGAGTAGCACTGGGATCGAGGCTCCTCCGCCCCGACGTGAGGGCTGAGGAGATCGCACGGGGCCGTTTTCTTTTCCGGAGGGAGTGATGAGAAGACTGATGGTACTGAGCGTGATTTGCGTCGTGGCACCGTTCGCCGCGATCGGCGCAGGCCAGGAGGCTGCGGCTGCCCAGGAGGATCAGCCGGTCTGGATCTGGGGACTTCCGTCCTCGTACGGCGAGTACCCGGAGGAGTACCTGGTCGAAGCCAACGAGTGGGCGAAAGAGGTGTTCGGAGCGACCTTCAGGCTCACCGGCTTGCCCGAGGGCTCCACCGCCATCCAGAGCCTCAACCTGCTGATGGCGGAAGGGAAGTTTCCGTGCGCGGTCAATCTGAGCGGCAGCGGCGGCATGGAAGGCGTGGCGATCAAGACGCTCATAGAGAGCTTGATCGAGCAGGGGAAGATCCAGTCGGTCGACCGGTACTTCAACGACCCGGAGCTGGAAATGCTCTACAACGCCGATCGCGACTATCTCAAGGCATACACGTTCAACGGCGAGATATACGCCTTTCCCGGCTACACGTGGAAGATCAACAAGGCCGACGCGGCGCTGTCGGACCCGTACTACTTCGTTCGCATGGACGTCGCCGAGGCGTTGGGTGGACCGGAAGCCTTTCCGAAGAGCTCGGACGACTTCCACGAGTACCTGAAAAGGATCGACGCCGGCGGGTTCGTGGGCGAGGACGGCAACCCGATCTATGCGGCGAGCCTGGCACCGGACGACGAGCTGGCCAACCTCACCGGCTTTCTGAAGCAGCTCAAGGGCGCGGGCTGGCAGGTCGACGGCGAGTTGAACTATGGACCGTTCTGGGGCTCCGAGGAGATGCACGACTCGCTGAAGCTGGTCAACACGATGTGGAGCGAGGGTCTGATCGACCCGGGGCTGTTCACCATCCCGGAGGAGGCGTTCAGGCAGCGCCTGATCGACGTGCGCGCCGGCATCGGCATCGGGAAAAGCGGATACTCGAATCTGGCGGCGTCGCAGGTTCTGTACAAGCTGGTCAACCAGCACGGCACCGACAGCGCGCAGGCGAACGCATTCCGCCCGAAGATGTACGTGATGATGTACCACCCCATGCTGGAGGAGGACGGCAAGGTCGGCGTCTTCTATCCGGGACTCGCGAACCCCTGGGTCGTGTCGTCGGACTGCCCGAATCCGGATGCGTTCGCGAAGCTGCACAACTTTGCCGCAAGCCCCGAAGGGATACTGACGACCAGGGCGGGCGTCGGCTTCCAGGGCGTGGACTGGCAGTGGATCGACCGCGACAACCTGGAGTGGATACGGATCGACGCGGCGCCGGGAGAGGAGCACAAGCGGACCTATCTCCTCGGCACGTATCGCCCACCCGAAGACGTGGAGAAGGACGGCCTCCCGCAGGTCATCCCCGGGATTCCGTACGTGGGCACGCCGAGCAAGTCCAACTACTACGAGTGGGCGTACTCGAAGGGCTGGATCCCCACCCGGTGGGAGAAGTACGGCCAGCCGATGGGACGATTGACGGGGAGCACGTACAACTTCCTGCATACCGGCGCAGGCTGGGAAGAGGGAACCCTGGCCTACACCTCGGCCCGACCGTCATACGTCAACTTCATTCCCGAACTCGACCCGCGTAGCGAGAACGCGCTGATCACGGTCATGCAGCGCTGGACCGAAGGGCTGCCGGGGCTCATCAGCGCCGATGCCGCCGACTTCGAGTCCGCCTACGCGGCGTTTCTCGGCTCGCTGTTGGAGATAGCCGACTGGGGACCGATCTACGCGACCCTCAACCAGCAGTGGCGCGCGTGGATGGACGCCAACGGCGACGATACCGCGCAACTCCACAAGATCGTGTGGAGGCCGGAGGTGAAACAGGAGATGGGCTGGTGAGGTCCGCCCGCTGACATGACGCGTTGGTGGGGGGGGGGGGCCCCCCCCCGCACCCCCGGCCCCCCCCCCCCAGAAAACACCCACCGGGGAGCGCCGGGGATGCGAGGACAAACCAAAACCAGGGCGGCGGCGCGCACAAGGCGAGG
>JAPPKD010000348.1 GCA_028820215.1 Spirochaetaceae bacterium
CCCCTCCTATATCTCATTGCCATCATTGCACTTGGAACACCGCAATTGGCTCGTTCTGCCTGACCCCCGGCCACGACGACCAGGCGTACTCGCAGCCGAGCTATCGAACCACCCTGCACCGCGGCATCCGCTGGCCGGCCGGCCGGCTGTAGCCGCCCGCGCCGCGGCGCGGGTCAGCTCAGTCGTCCATCCTGGGCTTGGCGCCGTAGTGCTTGAACGAAGGCAGCAGCCGGCCGGCGCTGATGCCGCCGTCGACGTGCATCACCTGCCCGGTCACCCAGTCGGCGTCGCTCGACGCCAGGTAGACGGCGGCGCGGGCGATGTCCTGGGGCGTCCCCCAGCGGCCGAGCGGCGTGTAGCGCATCCACGCCTCGTGCAGCGCCGAGCCCTCATCCGGAGGCGGGTCGTTGGGGACCGGTACCGCCCCGGGCGCGATCGCGTTGATCTGGACGCCGTGCTCGGCAAGGTCGAACGCGGCGCCGCGCGTGAAGCCGATGATGGCCGCCTTGCTCGCCTCGTAGGGCGCCGCGTAGTGCGTGCCGGAGACCCCGTGGATGGACGACATCGTGATGATCTTGCCGCCTCCGCTGCGGGCCATGAGCGCAGCCGCGTGGCGGACCGTGAGGTAGGTGCCGGTCACGTTCACCCGCATCACGCGCTCGAACTCCTCCGTGCCGAAATCCAGCAGCGGCTTCAGCGCGCCGCCGATGCCGGCCACCGCCGCCGCGATGTCCAGCCGGCCGAAACGCTCCTCGGCCTTCGCCACCGCCGCGGCGACATCCGCCTCGCAGGCGACGTCCGCCCGTACGACCTCAGCACGCCGGCCGGCGTCGCGCACCGCCTGCGCGGTCCGTTCCGCTCCCTCGGCGTCGCCGCGATAGACGACGATGCTGTCGGCGCCCTCGGCCGCGAACTCCCGGCAGATCGCGCCGCCGAGCCCGCCGGACGCGCCGGTGACCAGCGCCACCTTGTCCCGTAGTCGCATGACGCGAGCATACTCCACCCGGCGCCGACCCGAGCCAGCCCGGACTTCGCGCGCCCCTTGTCACGCTCCAGCGATATGGTGTACAAGGGCTGCTACTTCAATGGGTAGTGCCCGCGTCATCATGCCGATGGTCCATCCGGCGGCGGAGTGGGCGCTCATCCTGGAGGTGTCCATTCGGTAGGGTCAACGTCGCCGATTACCGGCTACGTGAAGGAGGCCCTGCCATTGGTGCAGGGCCTCTTTTCATTGACCGGCGACCGGCGGCGCCGTACCGGCGGAGCGGCGCCGATGATCATCCAGGCACACGGCTTGCGGAAACGCTTTCAGGTGCGGACCCGTGCGCCCGGGGCCCTCGGCGCCCTCCGCGGCCTGGTCATGCCCCGCCGGAGGCGGATCACCGCGGTCGATGACATCGAGCTGGCCGTCGACCGGGGCGAGGTGATCGCCTTCATCGGGCCGAACGGCGCCGGCAAGTCGACGACCATCAAGCTGCTTACCGGCATCCTGCATCGCGACGCCGGCACCGTATCGGTGCTGGGCATGGATCCGCAGCGGCATCGCCGCCGGCTGGCGTACCGGATCGCCACCGTGTTCGGCCAGAAGTCGCAGCTCTGGTTCCACCTGCCGCCGATCGACACCTTCCGGCTGCTGGCCGACGTGTACGACGTCGAGCCCCGCCGCGCACGGCAGCGCATCGCGTCGCTGGCCGAGATCTTCGGCATCGAGAAGCACCTGACGACCCCGGTGCGCAAGCTGTCCCTGGGCGAGCGCATCCGCTGCGAGATCGCCGCATCGCTGATTCACGACCCGGAGATCCTGCTGCTCGACGAGCCCACCATCGGGCTGGACGTCGTGATCCGGCAGCGCATCCGCGATCTGATCGCGGAGGTCAACCGCGAGCGCGGAGTCACCGTGTTCCTCACCTCCCACGACACCGGCGACATCGAGAAGGTGTGCCGCCGCGCCATCGTGATCAATCACGGCCGCATCGTCTGGGACAGCGCCGTCGGAGAGCTGCGGGGCTCGCTGCTGGCCACCAAGATCATGGATCTCAAGCTGGAGGCACCGCTCGTTTTCGATCAGCCGGACGTCACCATCCGCCACGCGGGGCGCTACACCGCCACGCTGGAGGTGGACACCCGGCGCACCCGCATCGAAGCCGTGGTGCGCGCGATTCTGAAACGCAACACGGTGCTGGACATCACCATCTCCGATCCTCCCATGGAGGAGGTGATCGCCGCGCTCTACGAGTCGGGCGGCAACCGTCAGGCCGGGGCGCCGTCGTGATCGCTTCCGTGGCCGCCCGTTGCGGTCCGCGGCTTCGCCGGTACGCTCGCGCATTCACGTATGCCGGGCGCGACCAGATCGCCTATCCGTTCGCGCTGCTTACCCGCGGACTGATGCTGGTCGTCTTCGTGTACGTGTTCAACGCGCTGTGGCGGGCGATCGCCGGCGGCGACGGCCAGCTCCGCGGCCTCACCGTCGTGCAACTGACGTGGTACCTGGTGTTCACGGAGATGGTCGAGCTGGCGCGGCCCTCGGTGATGGGCGAGATCCAGGGGCAGGTGCAGGACGGCAGCATCGCCTACGGGCTGGTGCGGCCCTACTCCTATCCCCTGTTCGCGCTGGCCCGCGCCTTCGGCCAGGCGGTGACCAAGACGGTACCGATCGGCCTGGCGGGAGCGGTGGTGGCCCTGGCGCTGGTGGGACCGCTGCCGGGACTGGCGGCGGCGCTGCCGCGCGGGCTGGCCCTGCTCGCCGGCGCGCTGCTGCTCAACTGCCTGTGGATGCTCATCATCGGCCTGACCGCGTTCTGGTTCGAATCGGTGATGCCGTTCCAGTGGATCCACCAGAAGCTGGTATTCATCCTCGGCGGGATGCTCTTTCCCCTGGACCTGCTGCCGCCCTGGCTGGGCTCCGTCGCCGAGCGCCTGCCGTTCGCGTTTCAGGCCTACTGGCCGGCGCGCATGCTCGTCGATCCCGCCCCGGAACGGTTCGGCGATGCGCTGCTCGGCACCGGGCTGTACGCCCTGGCTTTGGGCGCGCTGGCGATCGCCCTGTTCCGGATCGGCATGCGCCGGGTGCAGGCACATGGCGGGTAACCGGTCCGGCGTGCGGAAGCGGCGCCTGGCGCGGACGCTCCGCCTGATCGGCCGCTACGTCCGCGTCAACCTGGCCGCCAATGCCGCGTATCCGGGTCCCTTCGCGATCCAGGTGATCGCCATGGCCGCCAACAATGCCCTGTTCCTGGCCTTCTGGGTGATTCTGTTCGAGGCGATCGACGCGCCGATCCGCGGCTATTCCTTCACCGACGTGGCGTTTCTGTGGGCGGTGGCGGCGGCCGGATTCGGGCTCGGCGCCATCGTCTGCGGCAACGCCGGCCAGCTCTCGCGCATCATCTTCCAGGGCGACCTGGACGTGTACCTGACGCAGCCCAAGCCGGTGCTGCCCAACCTGCTGGCATCGCGCATGTCGGTGTCGAGCTGGGGCGACCTGCTGTACGGGCTGGGACTGTTCGCCTTCACGCAGCCGCTCACCGTGTCGAGCGTCGGCCTGTACCTGCTGTTCACGATCCTGGCCGCCGGCGTGTTCACCGCCGTGCGGGTGCTCTACCACAGCCTGACGTTCCTGCTGGGCAATGCCGAGGACGTGGCAGGGGTCGGCTCGGAGCAGGTCATCACGTTCTCGCTGTACCCCGGGTCGATCTTCGACGGGCCGCTGGTCGCGGTCGTGCTGCACACCCTGATCCCCGCGGCGCTGGTCGCCCATCTGCCGGCGGAGCTGTTTCGCGCCGTGGCCCAAGGAGCGGCCGTCGACTGGCGCCTGCTGGCGGCGATCGTCGGCGGCGACGCCGCGCTCATGGCGGCCGCAGGAGCCGCGTTCTACCTGGGGTTGCGCCGCTACGAGTCCGGCAACCGCATCGGCGCCCGGATCTGAGCAGGCCCCCGCGGCTCAGGCCGTGGCCATGGCAGCCCGCGCCGTCCGCCGCTGAGCCTCCAGTCTGGCCGTCGCGGTCCGCACCTGCCGGCGTTCCTCCGCATCGCTCCACCCCAGCTCGCCCGCGAGCAGCGCCGCCACCCGCGGCACGCTGGCCAGCGCCGCATCGCTGTCCAGGAACGCCAGCCGCGTCCGCCGGGAGACGATGTCGTCGACCGTGCAGGCCGCCTCATGGCGGGCGGCGTGTACGACCTCGGCCTCCAGGTACGGGTGGCGCGGAGCCAGCCGGTCGCCAAGTCCGTTGCCGCCCGCCGCGAGTGCCGCGACCTCGCCGGCGCCGGTCCCGAACGCGCGGTCCAGGTGGCGGGCGCTGTCCTCCGCCAGGCCGTAGTCCCGGCGCAGGCGGCCGGGATCGGGCTGGTACCCGTCGCCGCCCGCAAGCGGCGTGTGGCGTGTCTGGGAGGCGCGCTCGGGCGCCAGGTCGCCCGCTTCCACGGCACGGTTGACGGCCTGCACGGCCATGGACCGGTACGTCGTCCACTTGCCGCCGGCCACCGTCAACAGGCCCGCGGGGCTCAACTCGAGCAGATAGTCACGCGTCAGCATGGCCGTGCCGCGGTTGCGTGCGCGGCCGGAGGCCACCCGGCGCGTCGGCGCGGCGATCAGCGGCCGCAGCCCCGACCAGGCGGACGCGACATCCTCCGGCTCCACCTGCAGGTTGAGGTAGCTGCGCAGGTGACTCGTCAGGTAGGCCAGCTCCTCCTCTCCCGGCACCGGATCCGCGGAAACCTCGGCTCCTGCCTCGGTCGTGCCGGCCAGGGTGCGACCCTCCCATGGCAGCACGAAGATCACCCGGCCATCCTCCGTGCGGGGTATGAGGAGCCCCGTGTCGCCGGCGGGAAATCTCGGCCCCAGCACCAGGTGGCTGCCGGCCGAGACCCTGAGCAGCGGCACGTCCTCCGCGGAGTCCATCTGCCGGACCGCGTCCACGAACGGCCCCGCCGCGTTGATGACCACGCGGGCGCTGATCTCCCAGTCCGCTCCCGTGATGCGGTCGCGCACCGCTGCACCGGTGATGCGGCCGGAGCGGTTCTTGCGCAGGCGCTCGACCTCGACGTAGTTCGCCAGCGCCGCGCCGTGCGCTGCCGCGGTCAGCGCCAGTGCCATGTTCATGCGAGCGTCGTCGAACTGGCCGTCGTGGTAGACCACCCCGCCCGAGATCTGCCGCGGCTTCCCCTGGCCGACGAAGCGCTCGCGCAGATGGGGAAACCGGGCGATCGCCTCCTCGCGTGGGATGAATTCCGACCGGCGCAGGGCGTACTCGCCTGCCAGGCGGTCGTACAGGGTGAGACCGATGCGGTAGTAGGGCAGATGGCTGCGCTGATACAGGGGGACGAAGATCGCCAGCTCCCGGACCAGGTGCGGGGCAAGCTCCATGAGCGCCTTGCGCTCGCGCAGCGCCTCCCGGACCAGCCGGAACTGGGTCCGGTCCATGTTCTTGATCGCCTGCTCCAGGTAACGGACGCCGCCGTGCACGAGCTTGGTGCTGCGGCTGCTGGTACCGCCGCCGAAATCTCCGCGCTCCACCAGCGCCACGCGCAGCCCGCGCGTGGCAGCGTCCAGGGCGCAGCCGCATCCGGTTGCGCCTCCACCGATCACCAGCACGTCGAAGGACTCGTCGGCCAGGCGGCGCAGGTGCTCGCTCCGGTTCACGTCCTGCCGCTACCCCTTGATGGCGCCCATCGCCATGCCCTTGATGAAAAAGCGCTGGAAGAACAGGAACACCAGCAGCGTCGGCAGGCTGGCCAGCAGCGACAGCGCCCCCTGGATGCCCCACGCCACGCTGTATTGGCCGCGCAGAGAGACGATTCCCAGCATGATCGTGCGCTTGTCGTCGCTGTTCACGAAGATCAGCGGCCACAGGAAGTCGTTCCAGATCCAGGTGAACTGCAGCGTGCCGAGCACGGCCAGGGCCGGCAGGCTGATCGGCAGTGCGACCCTGAGCAGCACCTGCCCCTCGTTGGCGCCTTCGACGATCGCCGACTCCCGCAGCGCGTTGGGGACGGTGGCGAAGAAGTTGCGCATCAGCAGCGTGCAGATCGGGATGCCCATGGCGATGTGCACGATGATCATCGGCCACAGGGTGTCGAGCAGGCCGAGGTGATTGAACAGCCGGAACAGCGGGACGAGGATGACCTGCGGCGGGAAGAACATCCCCGACACGATCACCAGGAACAGCAGCTCGCTGCCGCGGAACGGCAGCTTGGAGAACACATAGCCGCCCAGGATGCCCATCGCGATCGAGCCCGCCGTGGCGGGGACCGTGACCAGGAAGGTGTTGAGGAAGTAGATCCTCACCGACGGGTGGCTCAACGCAACCGAGAAGTTGGACAGGTCGAGGGTGCGTGGAATCGCCCACAACGTGCCGAAGGCGATGTCGCGGTTGCTCTTCAGCGCGCTCAGGATCACCCCCACCGTCGGGGCCAGGAACAGCACGGCCAGCACCGCAAGACACGCGAACAGCACCGGGCGCCACGGGAACGGTCGCCGCGTCGGGGCAGCGACGACGTCAGTCATACAGCTCGTCCAGCTTCCTGAGCTGCCGGAAGTAGACGGCGACCACGCTCAGCGTCATGAGGAACAGCACGACCGATATCGAGCTGCCGTACCCCATCCGGTACTTCTTGAACGATTCGCTGTACATGTACATGGCCAGCGTGTCCGACGAGTGGAACGGCCCGCCTCCGGTCATGATGAACAGGATGTCGAACGCCTTCAGCGAGTTGATCACCGACAGCGCCACGGCCACCACGGTCGCCGGGCGCAGCAGCGCAAGCACGACGTGGCGGATCCGCTGCCTGCGGGTGGCTCCCTCGATCTCGGCCGCCTCGATCAGGTACGGCGGGATCGACGTCAGGCCGGCCAGGAAGATCACCATCGCCAGGCCCATCTGCTGCCAGGACCAGGCGACGATCACGGAGTAGAGGGCGGTCTCCGGCTCCGCCAGCCAGGCGAAGATGGGACGCTCGCCGGTGAACAGTCCGATGGCCGAGTTCAAGAGCCCCCAGTCGGGCTGGTAGATCCAGATCCAGATCTGCCCCACCACCACCGCCGCCAGGCAGATCGGCAGATAGAAGATCGACTTGAACACGTTGGCGCCGGGGACGCGAACGTCCAGCATCAGCGCCAGGGTCAACCCGCCCAGGGTGGGCAGGACGATCGCCAGCAGCGTCCAGATCAGCGTGTTCAGGGTGGCGTTGGTGAACAGCCGGTCCGTCACCACCCCGGCGTAGTTGCGAAGCCCCACGAACTGGAAGTTCGGGTTGAACCCGTTCCAGTTCGTGAAGCTGTAGTAGAAGGTGTTGAGCAGCGGCCAGACGACGAAGACGCCGAACACCGACAACGGCAGGAACAGCAGCGCTACCCGCCAGAACAGAGCCCGTTGATTCATCGTCCGGCCGCCCGGAGGAAGACGGCGTTCAACCCGTGAACGCCGTCACCCCGCCCGGTGAGCCCTGCTTATCCGTCGAATACGGTCCTGACACCTGCTTCGGTGTCGGCCAGATGCTGGCTGTAGTTGGCCGGGTCGTCCATGAAGCGCGCGAACATGTCCAGGCCGTACTCCGCCGCCGGCGGCGTGGTCGCCAGGTCGTAGTTGAACGCGAACGTGTCGGCGTTGCCGACCGCTTCCAGCGCCCGCAGCATCACCGACGTGTAGGTGCTCTCGTCGACGTTGACGTTCGGCGACAGCGCGCCCTGCACTTGCGCCCACTTGGCCTGGGACGCCGGGTCGCTGGCCAGGAAGGCCACGAGCGCTTCCGCGTTGGCGCGATTCTCGGAGTTGGCCGCGATCAGCCACCCGTCGACCGGCCCGACCACGGCGTTCGGCACGCCGGCGTCGATCATCGGGAACTCGAAGAAGTCGTAGTCGTCGCCGGCCATCAGCCCGTTGCCGTTCCAGTAGCCGGTGATCCAGGTCCCCATCAGCGTCATCGCGGCGTCGCCGCGCGACACCTTGTCCGAGGCCTGGGTCCAGTCGTCGGCGTTGGCGTTCGCGGCGAAGTACCCGGCGTCGACCAGGTCCTTCCAGAGCTGCATGGCCCGCTGCACCTCGTCGTCGGTGTAGGAGGCCTCGCCGGCCATCAGGCTGGCGCGGTACTCCGGACCGGCGGTGCGCAGCAGCAGGTAGTCGAACCAGAACTGCGCCGGCCAGCGGTTCATGGAGCCCAGCGCGATCGGGGTGATGCCCTGCGACTTGAGGTTCTCGCACAGTGCCAGGAACCCGTCCCAGTCGGTCGGGAACTCGGTCACCCCGGCATCGGCCATCACCTTGGTGTTGTAGAACATGCCGGCGTAGTGGTACCCGAACGGCACCAGGTAGCGGTCGCCGTTGTACATCGTCGCGCCGTCTGCCACCGACTTGGCCACCACGTCATCCAGGCCGCGCTCGGCCCACATGTCGTCGATCGTGCCCAGGCTGCCCGCGTCGACCACGAACTGCGTCCGCGCCCCCGCCCAGTAGCTGAACACATCCGGCAGGTTGCCGCCGGCGGCCCGCACCAGGATGCCGGCCTTGAAGTCCTCGTGCCCGATGGGGCTGTCGACGACCGTGATGCCGGTCTCCGCCTTGAAGCTGCCGAAGATCTCCTCCAGTCCGGCCCGCCCCAGGTCGCCGCCGAAATAGTGGGTGATGGTGACTTCGCCATCGGCCCAGCTCATCGTCGCGATCAGAAGGAAGGCGAGCGCCAGTCCCAGCGCCCTGAGCGCTGCTCTGCCCCGCTTCCAGACTCTCCGTTCTCTGTGGTGCATGGTGCTACCTCCTGCCGGCTGTTTATGGGCGCATCTCCCGTTCGTGTCAACGCGACCGGAGACCCCCGCCCCTGCGCTACACTGCCGCCGCCCGCGCCCATCCCCATCCACGGAGGACCGACGCTTGGACAGCATACGAGTCGGCTTCATCGGCACCGGCCGCATCTCCGACCTGCACGCGCTGGAGTACCTGCGCAACCCGCACGCGGAGATCGTCGCTCTCTGCGACAGCGATCCCGATCTGGCGTCCACCCGCGCCGCAGCGTGGGGGCTCGACCGGCCCGTGATCTGCAGCGACTACCACGAGTTACTGGCGCTGGACGCGGTCGATCTGGTCGAGATCCTGCTTCCGCACCACCTGCACCCGGAGGCGGCCCTGGCGGCGTTCGCCGCCGGCAAGGCCGTCTTCCTGCAGAAGCCGGTCGCGCTGAACCTGGCCGACGCCGACCGCGTGATCGACGCCGCCGACAAGGCCGGCGTGCCGTTCCGGGTGTACGAGAACTTCATCTTCTACCCTCCCGTGATGACGGCGACGGAACTGGTCGACCAGGGAGCGATCGGCGAGCCGCTGACCATCCGCCTGAAGAGCAGCGTCGGACGCAGCGAGACCGCGTGGCCGATTCCGAAGGGTGCCCAGGAGTGGCGCCAGGACCCGCGCCGGTCGGGCGGCGGGCCGCTGCTGTTCGACGACGGCCAGCACAAGTTCGCGCTCGCCTGGCATTTCATGGGCCAGGCCGAGGAGGTTCACGCCTGGATCGGCAGCACGCAGGCCCCGGACGGCTACGTGTTCGACGCCCCCGCCATGGTCTCGTTCCTGTTTCCCGGCGGCCGGTGCGGCAACCTGGAGGTGGTCTACTCGCCCGACCTGGAGATCGATTCCCGCCACTACGCCCAGGACGACCGCGTGGAGATCACCGGCACCCGCGGGGTGATCTGGATCAACCGCGGGCACGGGCAGTTGGGCGAGGTCGCCCCGGTGCAGCTCTACCGGGACGGCGTGACCACCGACTACCGGTCCATGGAGACCGGCTGGGAGACCAGCTTCGTGCACGCGACGCGCCATGGGATCGAGGCGCTGCGCCGCGGCGAGCAGCCGCGCCTGTCCGGCCAGGACGCCCGCGAGATCCTGCGCTTCGCCCTGGCTGCCCAGGAGTCCGCCCGCACCGGCGCTGCCGTCCGCGTGTAGCCGGGCACGATAGAATTCGAGCGTGACTCCCGCGAACGATCCGTCTGTCGATTACCGCGCCCTGGTGAGGCGGGGATACGATACGTGCGCACAGGCGTACGACAGCTCCCGGAGAACCGAGCCCGGGACCGAGCTGGAAGCACTGTCGAGCCGGTTGCAGGAAGAAGACTCGGTGCTCGACATCGGCTGCGGAGCCGGTGTTCCGATCGCGCGGTCGCTGGCTCGGCGGCACCGCGTCACGGGGGTGGACCTGTCCCCGGAGATGGTCCGCCGGGCGCGGCGGAACGTCGCCGGAGCCCGTTTCATGTGCGACGACGTCATGTCCGTCGCCTTGCCGTCAGCCAGCTTCGATGCGGCCGTGGCGTTCTACACCGTGTTCCACCTGCCCCGCGACCTGCATGCCGAGTTGTTTCATCGTGTCCATCGCTGGCTCCGGCCGCGCGGCCTGTTTCTATGCACGCTCAGTGCCTACTCCGAAGACGGTTACACGGAAGACGACTTCTTCGGCGTGACGATGTACTGGAGCAACCACGGCATCCACGAGTATCGCGAGCTCCTCACCGGAATCGGATTCTCCCTGCTGCACGTCACCACGACCGGTCACGGCTACCAGGAAGGGGAGCAGCCCCCGGAGCGTCACCCGCTCGTTCTCGCACGAAAGGACTGACGAGCCCACGGCTCTCTGACACGCCGGTCCGCTTCGAGGTACAAGTCGCCATGTACACGCCGAAGCCGTTTCGCGAGCCGGATGCGGACGCCAACCTCGATTTCGTCGAGCAACAGGGGTTCGGCGCGCTGATCAGCACCGGCTCGGCAGGCCTCGTGATCACGCACCTGCCGGTGCTGGTCGATCGCGATCGGGGGCGGCTCTGCCTGCTGCGCGCTCACGTGGCCAAGGCGAACGACCACTGGCGCAGCCTCGACGACCAACCCGCCACGATGGTGTTCAACGGACCCCATTGCTACGTCTCGGCCGGCTGGTATCACGAGCCGCGGGTCGTGCCTACCTGGAACTACGTCGCCGTACACCTGCACGGCACAGCGCGACTGGTTTCGGGAGTCGATGAAACGCGCCAGATGGTCGCCGACTTCGTCGATCATTTCGAATCCGGAATGCACCATCCGTGGACCATCCCGGAGGATGAGCGGGACTTCATGGACGGCCTGCTGAGCGGCATCGTGGCGTTCACCATCGACGTCGAACGCGTCGAAGCCTCGTGGAAGCTGAATCAGAACCACGCTCCCTCCCGCCGCCAGCGGGTGATCGAGGCGCTCCGCCAGTCAGGCAAACCCGCCGAGCTTCAGGTCGCCGATCTCATGCAGCGCTTGTAGCATCAACGCGCTCCCGTTCGCAGCGGAGCTGGATCACATCACGGGTAATTCCAGGATTTCGTATGGGCGAGACCGAGGGAGGTGCGACCGTGGTGGCATCTGGGATGGCCGTCCGGGAAGCACCGTTCAGCCATGCGGCGCGTGCCGATGCCGGTGGTGGGCGTGACAGAGCAGTCGAAGATTCGCGGGATCGGCGCCGCCGCCCAGCGCATACGGCAGAATGTGGTCTATCTCGATCCTATGTCGTGAGTTGCAGCGCCGTCCGGTCTGCGGATCGACGTAGCTGCAGCGGCTCCCGTCCCGCTGCCACACCTGTCGTCTCACTGCCGCCGGAATCGAACGGCCGGAAGCGCGCGGCTTCGCCGTCGAAGTGACGGCGCCCGGCGGCTTCGTCCTGGCAGCGGCTCGGCGGTCCGGTGCTTCCTGGCGGGTCGGCGAGGGCGCCGACGTCGGCGCGGGGTGTGGCTTTCCCTCCGGCGTCGGAGTGGTGCCGGCGGGGATCATCTCGTCCTGCACCGTCACGGCGTGAGCGGGTTCCGGGGCGGCTTGCTCCTTCGCTGCCGGAGCGGGCTGGGATTCGCCCTGCGCCGCCCCCCTGCCGGTGCGTGCCCGGAGGGGCGGCCGGCTCGGGTCGTGGCGGTCGAGCGCCTCCTGGCGGCGGCCGCCGCGGCTTGCGCGATGCGGCCGACGAGCTGGCCCACAGTCATGCGCGGGTCCACGTGCGAGAGCAATCCGCGGAGCTGCTCCAGTCCCTGCTGGCAGTCGGCGTCGGTTGGGTCGGGGGCTGGCGCGCCGACGGTAGGGTCCGCAGTCCGGCTCCCATGGTCACGTCTCCAGCCCCCGCCACCTCAAACGCAGCATGCGGGTCTCCCGCACTACGCTTCCCTGTCTGCTTCGCGTCAAGAGTTATGGGGCCGATCCGGTCGGGAGCGCTTTCGCAGCGGCCGGCGGCCATCGGACTCGGTAGTCACCGTACAGTCCCAGCCGCTCATACAGCCACCTCTTACTCCACCTCTTCCAACCAAATCCATGACGATTCCGTGCACCCATCATGTGCCGCCGGATCTTCTTCTCCACCCAGTCGCGAACATAGCCAAAACACCGGCTCGAATGTCCGATCGCGAAGTAATTCACCCACCCGCGCAGGATCGGATTGATGAGTTCCACCACCCGTCCAATCGGTTGGGACCGATAGCGTCGGAATATCCTCTTGAGCTTGCCCAACAGCGCACTCCGCGCCTTCGTCTGCGGGGTATACTGTGGTCGCCACACTCCCCGCAGACTGCGCACGCGCCGAAACTCAAACCCCAGGAATCCGAAGCTCCCGTCCTCCGCAAGGTCCACGATCCGACTCTTCTGCTCGTTCACGTCCACCTGAAGGGATGCCAGTTCTTGCCGCAGTCGCTTCTCTACCGCTGCCAGCAGCCAATCATGTTGTCGATGTGCGCTCACGAGAACCACCAGGTCGTCCGCCCAGCGCACGTATTCCATCTGCGTGTACCGCCCCTCGCGGGTCCTTCCTTGGCCCGCTCCAGCATCCGGTCCACGCCATTCAGGTACACGTTGCTGAGCAACGGTGAAATCACCCCGCCTTGCGGCACACCCTTCTTCCCGTTCGCCTTCAACATCAACTTGAGCACCTTCAGCACGTCTCCGTCGCTCACCCTCCGCGCCACCTTCTCCAGCAACAGATGATGCCGGACGTTGTCAAAGTAGCTGCTCAGGTCAACGTCGATCACGCGCGTCTTGTCTCTCACGATAGCCGCCGCAACCCGCTGCACCGCACCGTGCGCGCTGCGCCGCGGGCGGTAGCCATACGACCCCGATTGAAAATCAGCCTCGAAGATCGGCTCCAGAATCAGCTTGAGCGCTCCCTGCACCACCCGGTCCCGGATCGCCGGAATCCCGAGCACGCGGACTTTGCCCCCGTCCTTCGGAATCTCCTGTCTCCGGTTCCTCAGCGGCAGGTACGTGCCCGTTACCAGTTCCTCGCGTATCCGCTCGATGAAACTCTCCACTCCACCCGCCTCGATGGCCGCAAACGTGACTCCGTCAATCCCTGGAGCCCCGTTGTTTCTCTTGGCCACTGCGTATGCTTCGCGGAGCGTTTCCTTCTTGCATACATGTACGTACAGTCCCCAGAATCGCCATCCAGGTTCAGCCTTCGCCTTCACGTATATCCTTCGTCTCAGGTCCCGCAGTTCGATCGGCGCCTTTCTCATCTCGCCTCTGCCTCCCATGTTGCCGAAGTCGTTACAGACAGCGGGGCCGCTTCCCTCCACCGGCGTTACCCGGCTTCCTCGGTACTACCAGCCCCTCCGCCACCCTCTCGCCTGTCAGCCGACTTCCCGGTGCTCCCGGTTATACGGCCTACCTTTGCTCCGCCGATTTCTCGCCGGGGCGAGGAGGGCTTCTCCAGTTGCTTCGCGCGTCCTCGTCACCGTGCCGTCGCTACCACCCCGCCGGAGTGACGCAGCTCCTCAGCCAGTCTGCGCTGCGCCATGCTGCCTTCGTCCCAGTCATGCGGACTCGGCCTCCGGTCCTAAAAATTCTCGAGGCCACCTGTGCGTTCACTCCCGTTACGGCCCGGTGACTCGCCAACCACCCTTCCGGTGGCCGCGTCAGTGAGCTTCAAATCATCAGTTTCCTTCCTCCCTGTCACTCAAGCTACGGGGTTTCTGGCTCTTACCCCGGCGGGTCTGCCTCCCGCTGAACGCGCCAGCCTTTGCTGGACACACACGACGGCCTTCAGCTCGTAGCGCCCGTCGCCGAGCGGGTGTCAGTGCCCGCGATCTGGTGGTGGAAAAAGGCTGAGATTCCCGCTTTGCTG
>JAPPKD010000058.1 GCA_028820215.1 Spirochaetaceae bacterium
CCCCTCCTATATCTCATTGCCATCATTGCACTTGGAACACCGCAATTGGCTCCAATCGCCCGCGGCGTGTGTCCCGCACCGGCGCGTCGCGCCGGCGTCGGAAACGGGCCCCGGGCCGTACCGACATGAAAGCCGTCGCCCTGAGCGAGGTGTCCGGCAGGGAGCGACGCCGGCAGCAGCGGCTGATCATCATCGGGACCCTGGCGGCGGCGGTATGTGTCTTCTACGTGGTACGCCTGATCGGCGGCGTCGAGCCGGTGGTCCGACTCGGTGGTGCGGTCGCCGGCGTACCGTTCCGCCCGCTCGATCGCGTGCTCATCCCGGTTGTGTCAGCCGGAATGCTGGCCGCCGGCTACTTCCTGGCCGGTGGCGTTTCCTACCGGTCGGCATGCCGGGTGGCGTCGCTGGCGGCCTTCACGCACGCGGTCACGGTTGCCACCCGCCCGTTCTCTTCCGAGTCCGTGCTCACTCACCTGCTGGCGCAGGCGGGAACGCTCACTCCCTGGCTCCTGGCCATGGCGGTCCTGGCGATGCCGCAGAGCCGCCTGTCGCGGCGCCTGCGGATCCTCACCGTCGCGGGGGGGCTGGTTTTTCCCGCGTTGATAGCGGTGTTCCACGTCGCGTCGTTCTCGGCGGCGGCCGGGGGCGACCCCGGCTGGCTGGCGCGTCACGAGCTCGCGGGCACCGTGGCCGACGTGGGTACGGCGGTCGCGCTGGTGACTACCCTGGGCCTGCTGATCAGGGCGTACCGCCGCGCGCGGAGACCTCATAGGCGGGAACCCGTCCTGTGGACGATCGGCGGCATGCTGGTGTCGCTGCCCGCGTACCTGCTGCTGCGCCTTCCGGCTGACGCTGCGGAGAGCGTCGTCCCCGTGCCCGCCGGTGCGATCGCGGATCTTCTGCTGCTGCCGCTGCCGGCGTTCTTCCTGGTCGGTACCCGGCACATCCCCGGCGTCGACCAACGCCGCGGGATCAACCGTTTCTGGGCGACGGCGATCGTCCTGGCGCTCCTGCTGCTGGTCGTCACGGTCGCGGGCGACTACCCGCAGCGGCAGATCGAGGCCAGCTACGGGCTGCGCGACCAGGTCGCCGCGTTCCTGGTGCTCAGCCCGCTGTTCGTGGCGTTGCTCGTGCTCCATGCCGCTCTGGTGCGCGCGTTCGACCGAACGGGCGGCGCGGCGCCCGCGCAGGCATCGGAGCGTGGCGGCGGGGGCGGCCCGCGCGGGGTACGCGATCTGCGCGTGCTGACGCGCGCGCTGCACCGCTCGCTCGGCGGCTCCATGACGGCGACCGCGGGCGTCCTGGATGCTCTGGAGGCCGAGCTGGAGGCCGAGCGCGACGGGTCCCGATCGCCGGCCGCCGCTCCGCTGCGGTTACCGGGCGGCGCGCTCGACACCATCCGCGGGTTTCGTGAGAAGGCGCTCACCGTCCTGGCCGCGCTTCGCAGGCTCGATGACGGTACCAGGGCGGGCGGCGCGGTGGTCGCCGTGCAGGTCTCCGACCTGTTCGCGGCGGCGTACCGGCGCGCCGGGCGGCGCAGCCACCTGCGGGTGGAGCTGACCGACGGGGGCGAGCTGGTCGTGGCCTGCGATCCCGGCGAGCTGTCGCGGGCTCTCGCCGAATTGCTGGTGAACGCGGAGGAGGCGGGCGTTCGTGCCCGCTCGCGGATTATCATGAGCGCCCGTGAACGTGGGAATGACATCGTGATCGAGATCCAGGACTCGGGCGCCCGCCCTCTCGGGCCGGGACGCTCGCGCGTGTTCGATCCGTTCTACTCGACCAAGCCCGGTCACCATGGATTGGGCCTCTACATCAGCCGCGCGTTGATCGAGCACAACGGCGGCTCGCTGGTGCTGGAGCGGGGAGCGGACGGCACGTGCGCGGTCGTGACTCTGCAGGCGGCCGGTTCGTGACCATCCACACAGACGGCGGCTGCCTCGGGAATCCGGGTCCCGGCGCTTGGGCCTACGTGGCCGAGACGACGGACGGGCACGCGCGCGACACGGGCTACTCGGCCGACACGACGAACAACCGCATGGAGCTGCAGGCCGTGATCGAAGCGCTGCGGCTGGCGCGGGAGCGGGCCGACGACAACGTGACGGTGATCACCGACTCGCGCTATGTCGAGGGCGGCATCAGCGAGTGGATCGCTCGCTGGGAAGCCAACGGCTGGAGGACCAAGGCGCGGTCTCCGGTCAAGAACCGTGAGCTCTGGCAGGAGCTGCAGGCACTGAAGCGGGCGCTGGAGGGGCGCGGCCTTCGGGTCGCGTTCCGGCGCGTGCGCGGCCACGCCGGCGTCGAGCTCAACGAGGCGTGCGACCGGCTGGTCCAGGAGACGATCGCCGCCGGCCGCAGGGGGCGAAGCTGAACCAAAGCGGTTAAAGCGCCACCGAACTCGGATCGGTCTCCTCCATGACGGACGCCGCGCGAAGCGGCGCCCAGAGGAGAGCGACAGATGTTGGCGCGTGTGGCCTGCCACGCCCCGATCGGTGTGGACGGCGTTCTGGTGACCGCGGAGGTGGACATCCGGCGCGGGATGCCGGTGGTGGACATCGTCGGTCTGCCCGGCGGTGCGGTGCGCGAAGCACGCGACCGCATCCGCGTCGCGATTCGCAACAGCGGCCTGTCGTTTCCGGACGACCGCATCCTGATCAACCTTTCGCCGGCCGCGGTCCCCAAGTCGGGCTCCGCCTTCGACCTGCCGCTGGCGTTGGGCGTGATTGCCGCCTCGAGTCAGGTCCCCTGGGACGATGAGGTGCGGATCATGGTGCTCGGCGAGCTGACCCTGCGCGGCGACGTCCGCCCCGTGCACGGCGTGCTGGCCGCGGTCGGCGCCGGGCTGGAGCGCGGCATCGAACGCTTCGTGGTGCCGCGCAGCAACCTGGCGGAGGCGCAGGCGCTGGGCCGAGGGGCGATCGTGGGCGTCGATTCGCTCGCCGAAGCGGTCAAGACGCTCCGCGAGGCGCGCCCGGAGACATGGATTGCTGCACGGCGACGACGCAGCGCCGCCTCGGCCGACTCTCCTGCCGGCGTAGCGGCTGACGGGGACTTCGCCGACCTACGCGGCCAGGATCGGCTGAAGCGGGCGCTGGAGATCGCCGCGGCCGGCCGCCACCACGCGCTGCTGTTCGGCCCGCCGGGCAGTGGCAAGACCATGGCGGCCCGGCGCCTGCCGGGCATCCTGCCGCCGCTGACCGGCCGGCAGGCGCTGGAGGTGACGCGCGTGCATTCGGTGGCCGGTACCTTGGGCGCGGGCGCGTCGCTGATCACGCGGCCGCCGTTCCGCACGCCGCACCACAGCGCGTCGCTGGAAGGGCTGATCGGCGGCGGCCGCATGCAGCGCCCGGGGGAAGCGTCGCTGGCCCACGGCGGGGTCCTGTTCCTGGACGAGACGCCGGAGTTCCGCACGGCGCTGCTGCAGGCGCTCCGCGAGCCGCTGGAGTCCCACGAAGTGACCGTGGTCCGGGCCGGCTACTCGGTGCGCTACCCGGCCGGCTTCCAGCTCATCTGCGCCGCCAACCCCTGCCCGTGCGGGAACCTGGGCCGGGACGCCGCGGTCTGCCTGTGCTCGCCGGCCGACGTGCACCGCTACTGGCGCCGGCTCGGCGGGGCGCTGCTCGACCGGATCGACGTGCGCGTGCCGGTGTCGCCGCCGCGCTCGGCGGACCTGCAGGCGCCGGCGCCGGAGGGCAGCGCGCAGATCGCATCGCGCGTCGCAGAGGCGGTGGAGCGCCAGCGTCATCGCTCTCGCGGCATGGGCTGGGAGCGCAACGCCGAGCTGCCGGCCGGCGCGGTGGAGGTCCATTGCCCGCTCGACACGGCCGGCCGCGCCGCGCTGCGCGAAGCCGTGGACAAGCTCGGCCTGTCCGCGCGCGCCTACCACGCGATCACGCGGGTAGCGCGTACCATCGCCGACCTGGAGCGCTCGGACGGCGTCACCGTCGACCACCTGCTGGAGGCGGTCCAGCACCGCCGCTACGGCGACGGCGACCTGTGCTGGATCACGCTGTGACATCCCATGGGCCGCTTGGGTAAATTGATGGAGCAACTTCGGCGTGCTGCCTCCGTCCTGACCCCCTTCCGGGTTCGTCCTACGTTCCTGTAGTTCGTGTCCTTCACCTGGAACGACGCGAAAAACGCCCAGTTGAAGGAAGTGCGGGGCATTTCGTTCGAGGAGATCGTAGCGAGCATTGATGGAGGGGGATTGGTGGCTGTACTGAAGCATCCGAACCCGAGTCGTTTCCCCAGCCAAGTGCTCTACCTCGTGCAGCACAACGATTACATTTACGTCGTCCCCGCGATGATCGATGATAGCGATGGCACGGTGTTTTTCAAGACAGCGTATCCGAGTCGAAAGTACACGCAGAGACATCTGCGGAAGGCATAGAGTTGATGCGGGAAGCTGAAGAACGACAATTCGAGTATCTCGACGAAGACGAGCGCGATCTCATTGAGTCTGTGGAGAACGACGAGTGGATACCTGTAGACGATGTCGAAACCGCCAAGATGAGGGCCCGACAGAGCGCGAGGACGACGTTGCAACGAGACGAGAGGTCCAGGCAACAGGTAGATCCGGACGAGTCGTCCAATGAAGACGAATCGAGTCGCCCTGTGTCCGTCCGCCGCTCGCAGGGAGATGCAGTTCGGTAGTGCAGCAGCGAACAGATGGTTATCGCGACGGCCGTGACGCATCGACTCTCGGGATTGTGCGGGCGGAAGCGGGTCATCGGGATTCCAGTCTGGCGCCTTCCACGAGCGCACGGAGCTTCTTCCTCGCCGCGTCGATCGGAAGCCAGACGAGCCCGCAATCGGGGGCGGCCCACACCCGGTCCCGACCCAGGACGGCGACGGCGCGTTTGATCCTTGCCGCGATACGCCGGGGATCTTCGACCGCGGTGCAGCCGACGTCCACGAGACCGAAGACGACCTGCTTGTCTTCCGGGAGTCCCAGAAAGAGCTCGGGGTCGATACGGCTGCTTTCGCACTCGAAGGCGAACTGCCGGGCCCGGCACGAACCGATGTCGGGCAGCATGCGGGTGAGGGCTGAGACGATCGCCGGATCCCGCACAGTCGGAGTGTCGCCGACCGGCGGAAAGCCGAGACAGAAGTGGACGCACGTGGTCGCCTCGATTCCCTCGAAAGCGAGGTCGAGGGCCGCGCGGCCCCACTCGCGAAACGCGTCCGGACGCCGGATCGCCTGCGGTTCGTCGAGCTGGATGACGTCGCATCCTGCCGCCTGCAGGTCCAGGATCTCCTCGTGCAGCACCCTCGCCATCGCCATGCCCAGGTCCGCCTCGGCGGCGTAGTGCTCGTTGGTGAGCCAGTACATCGCCGTCATGGGTCCGGGCATGGTCATCTTCACGCGCCGGTCGGTGTGCGCCTTCAGGAACCGCAGGTCTTCCAGCGCGTGTGCGTGCTTGCGGCTCACATCACCGGTCACGACGGGAGAGGCCCGGCTCACCGTCCCCTCCTCCACGTCGGCATAGTTCGATCGCTTCGCGTCGATCCCCGACAGCGATGAGACGAACCGGCTGATGTAGTGCATGCGGCGCTGCTCGCCGTCGGTGATCACGTCGACGCCGGCGGTTTCCTGGTCGCGGATCGCCAGTCGGGCCGCGTCATCCTTCCCCTGGCGCAGAGCCTCGCCGGTGAGTCGCCAGAGCCGGATGTCGTCGTCCCGGACCAGCCAGGCCGGTCTTGGCAGGCTGCCGATGACGGTCGTGGTGACGGGGGACGCCGCGCCGCTTTCCGTTGGCAATGATCCCTCTCGACGGCCTAACGTAGCATTACGCTTCGATTGACGTGCCGGTTCGGCTTCCCCTCATGACCATCTGCAACGTACGCGACTTCGGCGCCGCCGGGAACCGGCAGGCACTCGACACCGCGGCGATCCAGGCGGCGATCGACGCCGCCGGCCGCTGCAACGGCCAGGTGCGCATGCCGGCCGGCGAGTACCTGTCGGGCAGCCTGATGCTGAGAAGCGGCGTCTCCCTGCACCTGGAAGCCGGCGCCTCCCTGGTCGCCAGCCGCGACATGCGGCACTTCGTCGCTCCGGCGCCGGACAGCTACGTGCGTCACACCGGCTCGCGGTTCGCGTTCATCCATGCGATCAGCGCCGCTGACGTTCACATCCTGGGCAGCGGCACGATCGACGGCAACCTGGCCCTGGACGGCGGGCATCGGGGGCCGCTTCCGCTGCTATTCGAGAACTGCCGGCGCCTTCGCGTCGAGGGGATCAGCGTCGTTGACTCGCCGGGATGGGCGGTCACCTTCTGGGGCTGCCGGCACGTCACGGTTGCCGGCGTGCAGATCCTGAACAGCTTCGCCGACGGGCTGAACCCGTGTTGCTGCCAGGACGTGCTCATCGAGGACGTCGCGATAGACGACAGCGGGGACGATCCGGTCTGCCTGAAGAACGACAGCCACCGGTACGCCTTCGCGACGCGCCCCGAGTGCGGATTCGTCTCTCGCGACATCACGATACGGCGCGTGTGCATCCGCGACACCACCCACCCGGCGTTCAAGATCGGTACCGGGACGCACGGTGTCTTCCAGAACATCGAGATCGCAGACTGCCGGCTGGAGAACACCGGCGCGCTGTTCTGCGTGCAGTTGATGCGTCCTACGTACCGCGAGACGCCGCGCCGCGCCATCGAGGGCGTGCACGTGCACGACATCCGGGGGGAAGGGGTAGCCGGGCTGCTGGACCTCACGTCGATGGACGTCAGCCGGTGTGTCGTCGACGGCCTGCGATTCCAGCGTATCCATGTCGCGAAGGTGAGCGCGCCTTCACGGATACACGGCCTGGCGGACGCGCCGATCCGGAACATCACCCTGCGTGATGTCACGTTGGAGGACCCTGCGGATGGAGCGCCGTGGCTGCACGGGCGGTTCGTGGATGGCCTGAGTCTGCAGAACGTGCGCATCGGTCATGAGCCAAGAAGCGAGGCGGGGCTGCTGTTCCAGGACTCCCGGCGGCTGACCGTCGAGGGGCTGCACGTGGATGGCGCCGGTACGGGCCCGCCGGTCCTGATCCGGGATTCCACGGACGTGCGTTTGGCCGGCTGCGAGGCGGAGGTTGCCGGGCCGCTGGTGAGCGTAATGGGGGAGTCGTGCGACGCCGTGGACCTGGCCGGACTTGCCGGCCGGGGAGGCGTGGAAGCGGCGGTAGCCGACGGCGTTCCGAACGGCGCAATCGTGCCGGCCGGCGGGCCATGCCGCTACTCCGACCTGCAGGTGCCGCCGCACGCTGAACCCGGCCGGGAGCCGTCCCTGTCGGTAGCTCTGGCGAACGAGGGCCGGGCCGGATTCGTGAAGACCGTCGCGACCGTGGACGGCCAGCCCGCCGGCGGCCGGTGGCTGTGGCTGGGCGAGGGCGAGTCGCGGACGGTGAGATTCCGGACGGAGCGCGTCTACAAGGGCGGACTCCACAAGGTCCGGGTGGCCGAGTGCATGGCCACGACCCGGATCGCCGCGACGCCTGCGCGCTTTCGGTTCCTGGAGCCGGTGCGGGTGGTTCCGGGAAGCAGCGGCCGTCGGACCTTCAGCGTCGAAGTGCGCAACGTCGGCGGGGAGAGCGGGTCGGTTGAAGTCCCACTCGAAGTGGATGGGATCCGGCGATGCTCCAGCACGGTCACGCTCGACGCCGGTGCGGAGCGGGAGGTCGCGCTATCCATCGTTCACGGCGAGGAGGCGGGACACGCCAGGATCGGCGGCCGGGAGTGGCCGTGGCTGACCTTCGCGAACACGCCGGCTCGTTTCTCCCGTTTCGGCGAGCGTATCGAGGTGACCGCGGGTGGCGGACTGACCACCGCCTGGGACGCAACCGGCGCGGAACTCGCCAGTGCCTACACGCGGGTACGTGGCGACTTCGACGTGTCCGTTCTCCTGGAGACCCAGGATCCGACGGGCCCCTATGCTGCCGCCGGCTTGATCGTCAGGAACCGCATCACCCGTACGCCTGTAAGCCCGGGCTACCTGATGCTCTGCGTCTGCCCGAAGTACGGCGGTCTTCCCTACTGGGGGGCCGATCTGGACGGCGACGGAGTGCTGGACACGAAGGAGAATTTTCCCGTGCGGTACCCCATCTGGTTTCGCATTCGGCGTACGGGACACCGGTACGCCGCCTGGACCAGCCTTGACGGAACGAGCTGGCGCGCGGGCCGGGTGTTCCAGGTGAGCTCGGCCGCGCACGACCAGGACGTCGGCGTGTTCGCGAGCGCCTACTCCGCAAAGGGTGAGCTTGGCCGCGCGGTGTTCTCACGATTCGAGCTGGAGCCCGCTATCCTCCCACGGCCAGCGTCGTGCGAATGATCGTGAACGAGTAGTGCACGTCATTCAGGCAGTTGTACCCATCGTGATAGGGAGCATTCGACCGGTTGTCTACCCTCCGTTCGCGCAGATGCTCGATGAGCGATACGCGAATTGGCTCCACCTGTGATGCCGGATACACTGCACGCCCTCATATCGGGTCCGGGAGGCGCACGATGATCCAGGCCGAACAGCAGACCTCACCACCTCTGACGCTCGGATGCTCCACCCAGTTGTTGCTGGACGACTACGTGGTGGACGACGCGTGGAACATCAGGCGCTCTCCCGAGTTGCCGGTAAAATACCTGGGCAATCCGATCATCGACTCCCATCCCCTGGTCGGCGATTGCAGCGTGGTCTGCCAGTCGGTCATGTACGACGAGGAGGAGCGCCTCTTCAAGCTCTGGTCCACCCTGGTCGACACCAACCTGGACACGTTTCCGTCCGGGTATCACCAGGACAGCGTGCACAGCTACATGTACCGGGGCGCGTACTCGGTGTCGCAGGACGGGCTGGACTGGGAGTGTCCGGACCTGGGCATCATCGAGTACCGGGGTTCGACGGCGAACAACCTGTTCCAGTCCGAGGGTTGCGGGTTTGTTCTGAAGGACGGCCACGAATCGGATCCGTCGCGCCGGTACAAGATGCTGACCAAGCGCACCAACCCGGGCGGCCGTGTCTTCGCCGCGTTCTCACCGGACGGCATCCACTGGACGGACCATCCCGGCGGTCCCGTGGTGCCCAACTCGCGGGATGGCGCCAACTCCTTCCTGTACGACGAGCGGCTCGGCAAGTACGTGCTGTTCTGCCGGCCGACGGTCCTGCCCCTGGACTTCAGCTACGACCCCGACGAGCTCGGGTTTCCCGACCGCAACGTCTACATCGACGACTTCCACACCGGCGACAAGTTCGAGTGCAAGGATCGGACCTCGAGCCCCCGGTTTCCGGACGAGTCCGACTACGTCATGCGCTGGGAGACCGAGGACTACGTCCACCGGCACCTCAAGGTGTTCCCCTACACGCCGATGCGCTCGCTGCGCATCTCCCAGGGCAGGAGCCGCTACATCGGCTGCAACCGCAGGATCGCCCGCTGCGTCAGCGACGACTTCGTGCACTGGTCGCTTCCCGAAGTGGTGATCCGTCCCGACGAGCTCGACCCGCCGCGGCTCTACAACATGGACGTGACGCGCTACGAGGGGCTCTACATCGGGCTGTTGCAGGTCTTCCACTCGTGGGGCACGCGCCGCCTGCCGGGGACACCCGACGAGCCGGAGACCTTCGACCTGCACCTCGCGTTCAGCCGCGACGGGATCCGCTGGGAGCGGCTGGCGAACCGTCCGGTCTTCCTGGAGCGGGGCTACGTCGGCGACTTCGACGGCGGCATGATCTCCGGCGCCCACGTGCCGCTCATTCCCTACGGGGACGAGCTGCGCATCTACTACACCGGGCACGTCGGCTGCCACAACCTCTCGCCCGCCTCCCCAAGCTCCAAGCACGCTATCGGCGTGGCGCGGTTGCCGCGGGGCCGGCTGGTCGCCCGAACCGCCGGCGATGAGCTGGGCGTCCTGATGACCAAGCCCTTCGTCGTGGAGGGCCGGCGGCTGCAGGTCAACGCCGACGCCCGCCGGGGGCTGCTGAAGGCGGAAGTGGTCACGGCCGCCGGGGAGAGGATTCCCGGCTACACCTGCGGCGAGTGTCGCGGGATCACCGGGAGCGGGTTCGAGCTGCCGATCTCCTGGAGCCGCAGGTCCGACCTGCAGGAGCTCGCGGACAGACGGTGCGCCTGCGTTTCTACCTGCGGGAGGCCAGGCTGTACTCCTTCCGGCTCCATGACGGACTTCCGTCCTGACTCGCTCCCGCCGTTGAACCTCCTCACGGCACCGGCTACGATGTAGCGGCTCGAGCGCGTCGCCGGCGGGACCTGCCGGCCGGGACGCCTCGGCGGGGCTGCAGGCGGACGTTCCCCGACCTCAAGACGGTCGGGAGGAGGCGCGCGGTGACAGCACGACCGGCGGCGCGGTTGACCGGAGTGCCGGCCCCCGCCGAGGTGCGCTGATGGCGGTGCTCGACCGGTCCCGTCCCGACGCCGGCACGCGCAGGTTTCTTCCGGGCATCGACAAGGCGACCCGCGACCGCATCGTGCGCATGCGGTTCCTCTATCTGCTGCTCGCCGTTCCGGTCGTGCACTGGGCCATCTTCCACTACGCCCCCATGTACGGGCTGCTGGTGGCCTTCAAGGACTACAACATGAAGCACGGGGTGTTCGGCAGCCCGTGGAACGACTTCGCGCACTTCCAGTTCCTGTTCACCAGT
This sequence comes from Spirochaetaceae bacterium, assembly GCA_028820215.1. The sequence goes on from JAPPKD010000058.1 coordinate 10,624, forward strand.
CCCGGCTTCCACCGGGTGATGCGCAATACCTTCATCATCAGCTTCCTGAAGCTCGCCTTCGGCTTCACCGCCAGCATCGTCTTCGCGCTGTTGATCGACCAGCTCATGAGCCTGCCCTTCAAGCGGACGATGCAGTCGATCTCCTACCTGCCGCACTTCATTTCCTGGGTGGTGCTGGGCGGCCTCATCAAGCAGTTGCTGTCGCCCTCGTTGGGCGTCTTCGGCGTGCTGATCGCCAACATCACCGGCGAGTCGCTCAGCCTGCTGACGGACAAGGCGGGGTTCCTGGCCATCCTGGTGGCCAGCTCGGTCTGGCAGGGCGTGGGGTGGTCGGCGATCATCTATCTGGCCGTGCTGGCCGGGGTCGACCAGAGCCTGTACGAGGCTGCCGAGGTGGATGGGGCCAGCCGCCTGCAGAAGGCCCTGCACATCAGCCTGCCGGCCCTGTACCCGCTGATGACCATCATCCTGATCCTGGCGATGGGACAGATCCTCGACGCCGGCTTCGACCAGGTCTTCAACCTCTACAACCCGCTGGTGTACGACGTCGCGGACGTCATCGACACCTACCTGTACCGGGTCGGGCTGGTCGAGCTGAAGTACGACTACGCGGCCGCCGTCGGGCTGTTCAGAAATGTCGTGGGCCTGGTGCTGGTGATCTCGGCCAACTACCTCGCCCGTCGCTACACCGAGTATGGCCTCTGGTAGGCGCGCGCATGGCACGGCGGAGCGTTGGCGAGGCGGCCTTCGACGTGGCAAACGTCATCTTCATGCTGGCGTTCTCGGCGACGATCATCTACCCGTTCTGGGACGCCTTTCTGCTGTCGTTCTCCGGTCCGCGGGAGATATCGGGCGTGGGCTTCCGGTTGTGGATCACCCACTGGTCCATGGACACCTACCGCTATATATTCGACCGCGGACTCATCCTGATCGCCTACCGGAACACCCTGTTCCGGACGGTGGTGGCCGTCTATCTCACCACCATCACCTGTCTGTTCGCGGCCTACCCGCTGTCGAAGCGCCGCCTCCCGGGGCGCACCGTGATCACCGCCTACTTCGTGTTCTCGATGTTCTTCAGCGGCGGGCTGATCCCCACCTACCTGCTGATCCGGGGGCTGGGGCTCCTCAACAACCTGTGGGTGCTCGTGCTCCCGCAGATGTTCAACGTCTTCTACATGATCATCATGCGCAACTACCTGATGGCCGCCCATCTCGAAGAGCTGGAAGAGGCGGCGCTCGTGGACGGCGGCGGCTACCCGTACATCCTGTTCCGCATCATGGTGCCGCTGTCGATGCCGCTGCTGGCCACGGTGTCACTGTGGGTGGCCGTGGCTCACTGGAACGAGTGGTTCTACGCCCGCATCTACCTGACCGGGAACCGGTTTCTCGTGCTGCAGTACCTGCTGCAGCGGCTCATCGAGCATCATCGCCAGGACGAGCAGATTCTCAACGACTACGTGGCGCAGACCGAGACGGAGATCAACACCGCCAACGTCGTGGCGGGAACGATGATTCTCACGATCGGTCCCATCGTCCTGCTGTACCCGTTCCTGCAGAAATACTTCGTGAAGGGGGTGATGATCGGGTCCTTGAAGGGATGAGTCGGCCGCCGTCGGCGAGCGGACTCATGTCGATGAGAGACCCGGGGTGCCGCCGGACAGGGCGCGCCACCGGGGTTCGCGATACAAGGGAAAGAGAGAGAACGCAATGAATCATATGGTCAGAAGAGCGGTCGCCGTGCTCGCACTGGCGTCGCTGTCGTCGATCTGCGTATTTGCGGCGGGAACGGCGGCTTCACAGCCGCAGTCCGCGGAGCCGGAGATCATGCAGATCACGTGGCTGGGCCGAACCCACGACCGGGGATTCCCGGAGGGGAGCTTCCTGCACCAGATGCTGGAGGAGCGCTTCAGCGTCGACCTGATCGAGCCCTCGCTCATGAACTACAAGGACGCGGAGAAGTTCTATCTGCTGGCGGCGGCGAACGACCTGCCGGACACCGGCGTCGTGCGGCTGGATCACAACCGCGCGTATGAGCAGGGCATGATCCGCTCGATTCCGCGCACCATGATCGAGGAGTACGCGCCCAAGGTCTCGATCGCATTCGATCAGTACAACGGCTGGAGCTTCAACGTGGCACCGGACGATGCCGGCGCCTACATCGGCTTCGGGGCGCTGCGGGAGCGGGACTTTCCGGCCCACTCCAACTGGTATCGCCTGGACTGGCTGGAGGCGGTCGGCATCGAGCCCAACGGCGAGCTGGTCAACACGGCCGACCGGCTCTACTACACGACGGAGCCGTTCACGCTCGATCAGTTCAAGGACATCATGGTCGCCTTCGCCCAGAACGACCCGGACGGCAACGGCGAGCAGGACACCTTCGGGGTCTCGACCCTGCTGATCGACTCGGTGCTCGGCGCCCACGGCACGATCGGCAAGTTCGGCGACGACTACAACCACTACGAGAACGGCGAGCTCAAGATGTGGTACGCGACCGACGGCTTCCGGGCGTACCTGCTGTACATGAAGGACCTGTACGATGCCGGAGCGATCGACCCGGACGCGATCACCGGCCAGCACACCCTCACGGGTCACCAGAAGTGGGCCGCCGGGATGTTCGGCGCCCAGGATGCGGGAATCGTGTACGCCGATCCGTCCAACGCGTCCTTCATGGGACGCGCTCCCATGAACGTGCTGGAAACGATACCGACGTCGAAGCTGATGTTGGCCCCGTTCGTCGTGGGGGCGAACGGCAAGAGCCAGTACCGCGGAAGCGTCTCGCGGGGAAGCTACTTCACCAACGCCTACTTCACCTTCGTCGGCGCCCACGTCCAGGACGACAAGCTGGCGCGCATCCTGTGGATGATCGACGACATCAACCTCGACCCCGAGCTGAGCGTCTACGCCTACTTCGGTGAGCCGGGACGGCACTTCGACTGGGCGGGCGAGCCGTTCAACTCGGCGATCTCGGCGATCCCGGGCAAGGAGTACGACGACCCGTACAAGGAAGGCGTGGCCGGGTTCGACGCGGTGTGGGGCATGCTGGATCGCGCGCGGCTGGGGTGGAAACCCACCTACAAGGGCTTCAACGAGTACCTTGAGGCGAACCAGCGGGACCAGATGGCGATCTTCGGACGGTTCGACATCTTCAACGAGACCGACATCAGCGAAGTGCTTGCCAAGTTCATGCCCGAGCAGCACGTCATCGCCCAGACCTACATGGTCGAGGCGATCACGGGCAAGGTGGACGTGGCCGAGACCTGGGATTCCTACCTCGCCGACCTGCGCGACAACGGCTACGACGAGATCATCGCGGCGTACGAGAACACGACCGACGTCAGGGCGTTCATGATGGGGGAGGGCGGCTAGCCCGCTTCGCTCACCAAGTCGATCGGCTGGCGTGATCGTGGGCCTAAGT
>JAPPKD010000145.1 GCA_028820215.1 Spirochaetaceae bacterium
GCCGGCTGATGGACGAGGGCTGGAGCGTCGTGCTCTTTCCCGAGGGCGAGCAGCGTCTCGGGCAGCCGATGCTGCCGTTCCAGAGCGGCACCGGCATGCTGGGTGTCGAGTCGCGCACCCCGGTCGTCCCCGTGCACATCGTCCGGGAGCGGGCGCGCGGGATCCTGCCCGGATCGTGGCGGGCGCGCGTGTCGGTCCGCTTCGGCGCGCCGCTGACCTTTCCGCCGGGCACCTCGTACATCGACGCGACGCAGGCCATCGAGGACGCGGTCAAGGCGCTCTGAGGTCCCGGCTGCGACGGGCCATCAATCCCGTTCCAGGGCCAGGAGGCGTCGCTTGCGCCACAGGCCGCCGCCGTAGCCGGTGAGGGCGCCGGCGGCGCCGATCACCCGGTGGCAGGGAACGATGATGGAAATGGGGTTGGCGCCGACCGCCTGGCCAACCGGCCGGGCGGCCCGCGGCCGGCCGATCGCTGCCGCTACCTGGCCGTAGCTCCACGTCTCTCCATAGGGTATCCGCAGCAGCGTCTCCCATATTTGCCGCTGCATAACGGTACCGGCCGGCAGCAGGGGCAGGTCGAAGCGCCGGCGGCGGCCGGCAAAGTACTCCATGAGTTGGGATTCGGCATCCGCGATGGGAGCCGGGCGCCCGGGGACGAGCGTCGCCCTCATGGACCGGCGCGTCCGGCGCAGTTGCGCCTCCAGGCGATCCGGATCGCTGAATTCGGCCAGGCACAGCTTGCCGTCCACGGCGCCGAGCATCATCGCGCCCAGCGGAGTCTCCATCGGTGCCACCGCCAGAAGCCTGGCGTCTCCGGCTGCGCCGGGCGACGCGCTGATCAGCTTGCGGATGGCATCGTTGAAGCCGCTGAGCGATTCGTAGCCGTGCTCGAACGCCGTGTCGGTCACGGGTGCTCCCCCCTGCAGGGTGCCGACCGCCGCCGCCAGCCTCCGGCTGCGCGCGTATGCATGGAACGTCGTCCCGAAGCGCCGCCGAAACCACCGCCGCACCGCCTCCGGACGGAATCCGTTGGCAGCAAGGTCGGCGTCGGTCCAGCGGCGGCGCGGGTTGCGCTCCAGTTCGGCCAACAGCGGGCCCAGCCATGGCGGCGCGGCTCCGTTGGCCTGGAGCGGCCGACAGCGCAGGCAGGGCCGGTAGCCGGCGGCGAGCGCCTTGTCGGCGGACTCGAAGAACTCGACGTTGGCCGGTCGTGGCCTGCGCGCCGGACAGGAGGCACGGCAGAAGATGCCGGTCGTCCGCACGGCGGCCACGAAGGCGCCGTCGTAGCTGCTGTCCCTCTCGGCAAACGCCGCGAGCATCGCGTGGTGCGGAGGAGTCGTGGGAGCCATGAGCCAACCGTAATCGGGGCGAGGTATCGCGGCCACCGCAGAATGAACGGCAAATCGGGTGCGCTATCGTAGGCGCCATGGCCGATGCACTTCCATTCCGGACCGCGCCGGTTCCCTTTCCGGTCGGAACCGAGTATTACCGCGCGCCGATGCCGCCGCAGGAGTTCTGGGACCGGGACTTCGCGGCGATCCGCGCCGCGGGCATGCGCATCGTGCGCACCTTCTCCTACTGGAACTGGATGGAGCCGGCGCCCGGCCGCTTCGAGCTGGACGACTTCGACCGCTTCTTCGAGCTGGCCGCCCGCCACGACCTGCTGGTCTGGTTCGACCTGACGCTGGCCACCCACGGGGCGTGCCCGGACTGGCTGTTGCGCGAGCACCCCGACATCCGCCAGGTGCGGCCCGACGGGACGCCCCTGCATCCCGACTCCACCAACGCCATGCCGCAGGGGAGGATGATCCACTGCTACGACCATCCGAAGTGGCGGGAGTACGGCGAGCGGCTGCTGCGCACCGTGGTGGGACGCTACCGCGACCGCGAGAACCTGCTGATCTGGGGCGTATGGGACGGCGCGTCGTTTCCGACGACCGACGGACCGGTCTGTCCGTGCTACTGCGCGAGCACGCTGGCCCGCTACGCCGCGTGGCTCAAGCGCCGCTACACGCTGGAGCAGCTCAACGAGCGGCTGCACAGGCGCTACCGCTGCTGGGAGGACGTGGCACCCGCGCGCAGCTCCCGCAACGTGGTGGAGATGTTGCTCTACCGGCAGTTCCACGTGGAGAATCTGGCCCGGACGCTGCGCTGGCAGGTGCAGGTGATCCGGGAGCTGGACGACCGCCATGAGCTGCGCGCCCACGGCGCGAACATGCCGCGGCACTTCGACCAGTCCTGCGCGCGCGAGGTGGACAGTTGGGGCATGTCCATGCCCTCCAACGAGCTGCTGACGGGGCCCGACCCGATGCGGATCGCCGACCGCTGCTTCAGCTTCGACTGGTCGCGCGCCATCGCCCGCGGCGGCCGATGGTGGAACGAGGAGATCTACGCCGGCATGAGCCCGGCCGGCGTCACCTGGAAGCCGCAGTCCCACCCCGCGGAGGTGACCTCGCTCCTGTGGCTGAGCCTCATCCACGGCGCCGCCGGCGCGATGTTCTGGCAGTACACGCCGGAGTACCTGAGCTTCGAGGCGCCGGGCTACTGCCTGACCGCGCCGGACCGTGCGCCGACCGGGCGCCTGCAAGCCGTGCGCCGGGCCATTGCAGACATCGACCGCATCGCCGATCACCTGCCGCTGCAGGTCCCGGACCCCGCGGCGGGGGGCGCCGAGGTGGCGATCCTCTACAGCGGCCCGAGCTCGGAGATCTTCCTCTACGACGGCGAGCAGCAGAGCTACCTCGATGGTCTCCTGGGCCTCTACCGCACGCTGTGGGCGCACGGCATCCCGGCCGACGTGATCACCAGCGAGCACGACTGGTCGCCGTACCGCGTGGTGTGGCTGCCGAACACGGCGTTGCTGGACGCGGCGACGGTCAAGCGGGTCGCCGGTGCCGTGGCGCGGGAGGCGGGGCCGTGCGTGGTAGCGGACGGCAACCTGGGCTCCTACGCGGAGAACGGCCGCTTCAGCTACGCGCCGCCGGAAGGCTTGGCCGATATTCTGGGCGTGCGGGTCGCCGATTACGACCGCTTCACGCCGGGACGCGCCGGCAGCGGCGTGGTGTCGGGCGGCTTCGGGCACGTGGTCGTCCCGGAACCCGTCGGGCACGCGGTCCTGGAGCCGGCGGGGGACAGCCGCGTGCTGGCCAGACTGGACGGCGCCGTGGTGGGCGTGGAGCGCGCGGACCGTCGCCTGGCGTGGCTGGCCCTGTCGCCGGCCACCGCGTTCGGCGGAACGGCGCCCGCATCGCTGGTGCTGCCGCTGCTCGCCAGCCGTGGCGTGCGCCCGCCAGTCGCGGTCTCGGGCGATCACATCGTGGCGCTGCGGCGCCGTTCGCGGACCGGCCGCGACCTGCTGTTCCTCCTCAACCCGTCCCTGCGGCACGCCGCCGCGCGGGTAACGCCGTCGTGGCCGATCACGCGGGCCGCCGACCTGCTCGCCGCTCGGGCCGGGGAGCACGCGGTGACCGCGGGCGGTTTCGACCTGACCTTCGGGCCGGCTTCGATGAGTGTCGTGCTTGTCTACTAGTAGCGAGAGTCGAAGGTGCGTAGTGTGCCGCTCGACGATTATCGTGATGACCCATCATAGACTTAAATCATTATTCATAAACAACCTATATGGGGGTTGACAAGTTGGGGGGGGGTACGGTTTACGTCATCTTCAATACGGAGGGTGAGAATGGAACTCACTCAGAAGCGGATCGTACTTCTCGCAGTCGCGATGCTTATCTTCGTCGCGATCCCGCTGTTCGGTGACATGACGGGAAGCGTATGGTTGGCAGCACAGGAGCTCGGAGAGTGCAAAGGCGGGGGCTGTAAATTCGCAAGACTCTTCATGGGTTCTACGTTGATCGGTTGGGGGCTGTTCTTGGCAGCTGCTACGCCCCTGTTCCCGGCCGCGCTTATCGTTGGGGTTTGGGCGGCATAGTTTGGCTTGTCAGCCCTGCTTGAGCAGATTCTGAAGGGGTCGTCGTGGATGATCTGGATCTAAGAAGACGCCTTCTTATTGGCCTCGGTCTCGCGGTTCTTGCGAGCATGATTGCAGTAGCCACGGTCCGCATTACGGCGCACTTGGCCGTTTCGACATTCTATCTATTTTCTGCGATGTGTGCGCTGTTCCTTGGGATGTCGATAATTAGGTGGTACATGGAGACGAAGGACCGCACGAAGCTCCTGTTCTATGGAGTGTCCGTGTTCTGCTGCATCGGAGCGCTTGTAGCCTTCATCTGGTCGCGCGACGATATGTCTCCTGACACTCCGGATCTCCGCACCGTTCGTGAAGCAGTGACGGCGGGCGTTGTTGCGATCACCTGGGGCATGGTGGCTGCCTGGTTGATAGAGGCTCTGATGAAGAGGAAGAGCGGACTTGACGCGGAGGAACGACACGAGCATCGACGGTAAGCGTGTCGCCGCCGCGTTTCTTCGAACGAGACTAGCAGCGGTTGCTTTCTTCGGGTGTCTATCTTGGTTCGCTGCTGCAGCGTATCTGGCTGGACACTTGCTTGGGGACTGGCCGCACGGGTTGCGGCCGGTCCCGGTGCCCCCGCTTGTCTGCTCACTCGAGACGATTCTTACCAAGAACGCGCTTGTCGCGTGCGTCATGTTGGCAGGCAGGTATCTGGCTTTCATTCCCACGTTGTTTGGTTTGACCGTGAATGGAGCGATTTCCGGGATCGCGTACTTTCCGCTGTTGACGCCCGAGAACGTCATGCTGATGCCGCTGATTATCTACGGCTTGTTCGAGGAAGGGGCGTTTGTAATAATTGCGACGATTACGTTGTGTTGGAGGGCTAGTCTTGACGAAGATTCGGAGCGATCGTGGCGATTCACCGCTGCGCATGTTCCGTTTGCTGCTGCCATGCTGCTCACCGGAGCCGTGCTGGAATCGACGCTGTGCTCGTGATCGGTTCGGGGAAACGGACAGCCTTGTTCGTGGCTGCACTGGTAGTGAGCGCCGTGCGGCACTATGTAGCCGCGCGTGTATTCACAATCTACGCGTCGGTATCTCCTGAGCTGATGGCGATACCTTGGTTCACTATCACGGAGTCGCCGCGCGGTTGGATCACCCTCATAGTGGTGGTTGGTTTGCTGGGTGACTTGGGGTTATCCAGGCTGTATGCGGAGATGGTGACGACGTACTCAGACGTGATCGATGCGGATGCGAGCGCAGGACTAGTGTGGCCGGCTTTCCTATTGTCGGGGATTGTATTCGTAGCCTTTGACTCGCTGCTGATCCTGGGCGCGGACGCTGGATTGTTCGACATGACGAGGTCGCTGATGGATGCGATTGTACTCAGAAAGAGCGATCCTGGGCTCTACTTCCTATGGATCGAAGTTATGGCGAGACTGCCGCTTATTGCGCTTCAAGGATCGGTGGTTGCGGCTGTGGTGGTTCGACGTCTCGAGACGACATCGTGGCGCGCGTGCTTGGTATTCGCAGCTCCTCCAGCGATCGGACGCGTGGTACCGGTGGCGATCGGGCTTGCGCTCGCGACGTAGGACGATGTTGGGAAGTGACGGCATAACCCGTCGAGCGATGACGGTAATGCGGCCCGCGCTGTCGGTTGGGGTGTTCGTATCGGCGCTTGCGGCGCGTGTGGCAAGCGCGGAGGCGATCCCCGGGGCCGACGGTTGGCGGTGTGACGCGTGCGATCCGGGGAACGGGTCGGCCGTGGCGACTGCGTTGGATGCCGCGAGCCGGACCGTCGAAATAGGGAGCATAGAGGAGCAGAAGTGGGCGTTGATCACGCCGGGAGTGCGGTCCCAGGTGGAAATTGGCGGGGCGTACCGATTCTCGTTGATTGGGATAGGCGAGTGGCCGTTGCTCGGGGAGCCGCTGAGGGCGCCGCTCATTCCTGCATCGCAAGACATTGTGGTTGATTTGGCCACGACCGCGTTCATAGATGCGCGGCCACGCGACGAGTTCCGCATGTTCGGAAAGGTGGACGTTAGTTACCCATTCGTCGCCAACCGAGGTGCGTTCCCTCCCCGTCGGTTTGACGACATTCTACGTGTGAGGGAGATGTTCTCCGACTTCATCATCGGGAGACAGACTCTTCCTGCGTGGCGGGAAGCACACCATTGCCTGGGGAGTTGGATATTTCTTCAGTCCCGCTGACGTGCTGAACCTCACGACGATCGACCCCAACGAGCCGCAAGCCGACCGCGAGGGACCTGTGTCGCTGCGCGTGAACCTGCCAGTCGAGTTTCACAACTTGTATCTCTACGTGATCGCCGATCCATCGAGCGAAGGCACTAAGCTCGCCTTCGCACCCAAGGTGGAGATGGTCCTGGGCGGCAGCGAGGTGGGTTTCGGCGCATACTACCACCCGGATCGAGTGCCGCGCGCGATGCTAACGCTGAGCAGTGGCTTCCTGGGCATCGACTTGTTCGGCGAGTTGGAGGTGAGTCTGGGGTCGGAGCGGCGATTCGTGGAAGCCACCGAAATTGGGCCTGAGAATCCGCTCGGGCTACGTACGGTGCAGTACTCCGAACAGGTGTTCACCGCTTTGACCGGCGGGCTGCGCTACACCTACTCGGCGCAAGACCGTGATTGGTCGGCGACATTCGTCGGGCAGTACTTATGGAATGGGGAGGGATACGAGGATAGCGACATCCTCCGCGAGAATCCGCTCGGCGTCGGCAGGTTGCTGATAGCAGGAGACTTGCACCCGGGCGATCTGATTTTTCCGGGCCGGCATTATGCGGCCGCGTCGATCGGCCTGTCACTCGACCGCGACTCTGAGTGGTTGCTGGCGGCGTTCTGGATTTCCAATTTGAGTGATGCTTCGGGGCGGGTGTCGCCGTCATTGACGGTGAGGCCGGCCGATCACTTCAGTCTGCGAGCAGCCGCGTCGGTCACTTACGGCGAGGAGGGCGCTGAGATGACGCCGTTCGGCAGCAGAGTGACCGTTTCCATCGCCGCAACTCTGGGCTCCGGCCGATTCTGACCACCTCTCCCCCGTGATGTTCCTGCAACGGTCGCGGCACCCCCGGCGTGATTGCCAGCCGGATCTTCGATTCACGGCCGACGAGCTGAGGTTGTTGCAGAAGGCAGCCGTCCTCCGCGGCGAGACCGTGTCACGACAGATCCGGAAGGCCGCGCTTGAGGCAGCATGGTCGACGCTCCAGGACGCGGCATACGGACGGCTCAAGACCCGTGCGGGCGAGGACATCTGGACGTGAGCGCCGCGGGCACCAGGAAGATGGACTTACACGGCGTGGGGTGGCTGCAGACGCCGACGGTCGGCCAACTGTGCCTCGTCCGGGTTGGCCAAGGTCGCCCGCCGCGGGATGAACGGGCGGTGAACCTGGCATGAACAGCGCCCGCGCCGGGTAGCCTGATGCTCGGGGCCGGCGCTACATTCGGGTCATGACCGCCGTATCGCTCGCCGAAGTGCGCAAGATCTATCCGCTCGGCAAGACGGAGGTGCACGCCGTCAACGGCGTGAGCTTCGAGATCGATGAGGGGGACTTCGTCTCCATCGCCGGGCCGTCCGGGTCCGGCAAGACCACGATCCTGAACATGATCGGCTGCATCGACACCCCCACCTCGGGGACCGTGCGGGTCATGGACACCGATACCGCCGGCCTGAACGACCGCGCGGTGACCGACCTCCGCCACCAGGTGCTGGGCTTCATCTTCCAGTCGTTCAACCTGATCCCGGTGCTGGACGTGACCGAGAACGTGGAGTTCCCGCTGCTGATCGGCCAGGCACGGGTGCCGAAGGCGCAACGGGCCGACTGGGTCGGCTACCTGATCGACGCCGTGGGGCTGGACGAGCACCGCGACCACCGCCCCGCCGAGCTGTCCGGCGGCCAGCGCCAGCGGGTGGCGATCGCCCGCGCCCTGGCCAACAAGCCGCGCATCGTGCTGGCCGACGAGCCGACCGCCAACCTCGACTCGGAGACCAGCGAGCAGATCATCGAGCTGATGAAGCGCATGAACGCGGAGCTCGGCACGACGTTCATCTTCTCCACCCACAAGCCGGCGATCGTCGACATCGCCGACCACGTCATCCGCCTGCGCGACGGAGTGATCACCGCGGATTTCAGGACGGAAGCGGAGCCGGCGGCGTGAGCGTCGTCTGGCGCATCGCGGTCCGCAACCTGCAGGAGCATCGCGCCAAGAGCCTGATCGTCGGCACGATCATCCTCATCGGCACCTTCGTGCTGGTGGTGGGCAACTCGCTGATGGACTCGGCCGCCGCCGGCATCCGGCGGTCGTTCATCGACAACTTCACCGGCCACCTGGCGCTGGCCGGCGTCGCGGACGCGCCGGTCAGCCTGTTCGGCGTCCGCAGCACCGACTTCCTCAACAACCGCACGCCGCGCCTGGACGGCTACGAGCAGCTCCTGCAGGCGGTCGCCGACCACCCGGACGTAACCGCCTGGAGCCCGCAGGCGAGTGACGCCGCCACCGTGAACCTGGCGGGAGAGGACGGGACGTCGCTCGGGGAGTCGTTCACGCAGCTCTGGGGAATCGAGCCGGCGCGCTACCGCCAGGCGTTCCCGGATGCGGCCGAGTTGATCGCGGGCTCGTTCCTGCAACCTGACCAGGTGGGGCTGGTCCTGTCGGAGGAGGTCGCCACCGACCTCGGCGAGTCGGCCGAACGGGAGATACGCCCCGGCGACCGCCTGCTGCTGACCGCCACCACGGACGCCGGCATCAAGGTCCGCGAGGTGCCGGTCACCGGCATCTTCCGGTTCCGCAACGCCCTGCCGCAGCTCAACTTCGTGTCGTTCGTGGACATCACGACGCTGCGCACGCTGACCGGCATGACCGTGTCGGCACCGGCGGAGCAGATCCTGACCGACGAGCAGGTCGCGCAGCTCGGCTCCGTGGACGAGGACGACCTGTTCGCGGGCGGGGACTCGGGCAGCCTGGTGGAAGAGGTCTCCACCGGCACCGGCGCGCCGGTGCTGCTGGACCTGGGCGGACGCGAGGAGACCGTGGTCGACTCCGGCGCCTGGCACTTCCTGCTGCTCAAGCTGCGCCGTCCGGGGGCGGCCGAGCGCGTGACCGGGGATCTGGAGCGGATCATCGGCGACGGCGACCTCAACGCGCAGGTGCTGGACTGGCGCGATGCCGGAGCGCCGGTGTCGCAGCTCTCCGACGGGTTCAAGATCGTCTTCAACGTGGTGATCATCGTCATCGCCGTGGTCGCCGTGATCATCATCATGAACACGCTGGTGATCTCGGTGACCGAACGCATGAGCGAGATCGGCACCATGCGCGCGATCGGCGCGCGCAAGGGGTTCGTACGGCGCATGATCGGCGCGGAGACGGTCACGGTGGCGTTCGTGTTCGGCGCCGCCGGCGTCCTGCTCGGGCTGGTGCTGCTGTTCATCCTGGGCGCCACCGGCATCCCCGCCTCCAACCTGTTCCTGCGCATCCTGTTCGGGGGCGAGGTGCTCAGGCCTGAAGTCTCGCCCGGCTCGGTGGCGTTCTCGCTGGTCATGGTCGCGGCGATCGCCGTGGTCTCCAGCCTGTATCCGCTGGCGGTCGCGCTGCGCATCTCGCCGCGGCAGGCGATGGGCGTCGAGTGATGCGCAGCCTGCTCCGCATCGCCTTCCGCAACACCGGCCGCCAGAAGAAGCGCACCCTGCTGCTGGCCGGCGCGATCGCGTTCGGCGTGGTCGTGGTGACCCTGCTCAACGGGTTCACCGGCGGCGCGTCGCGCAACATCGAGCGCGTGCTCACCGACCTGATCGGCGGCCACGTGTACGTCAGCGGCACGCAGCTCACCGACTCGCGGCTGATCATCAACGTCATCCGCGACTGGGAGGACGGAAACTCCCCGCTCGCGGACGTGGTCGGCGAGGTGGAGGGGCAGATCGCGGACCTGAACCGGCGCAGCCGTACGCTCGGGACGCTGATCTTCGGCTCCAAGCAGACCAACCAGTTTCTCGACGGCGTGGACTGGCACGGCGAGGCGAGCTTCTTTCCCAGTCTGTCGCTGACGGCCGGATCGCTGCCCGGTCCGGACGACCGCAACGCGCTAATCCTGCCGGAGGCCGCGGCGGAGCGGTTGCGCGTGGAGGTGGGTGACCAGGTCCTGGTGCGCGTCTCCACGGTCACCGGCCAGCAGAACGTCGGCGAGCTGGTGCTGGCCGCCACCATCGAGGACTCCGGGATCACGGCCTTCTCCTCGGCCTTCGTCCGCCTGGACTACATGGGCGAGCTGATCGGCACCGGTGCCGGCGAGTTCCAGGTCCTGAACCTGTACCTGCGCGACCCGCGGCAGTCAGGCCGCGTGGCCGAGGTGCTGCGCGCCCGGCTGCCGACCGCTCCGGAAGACGAGCAGGAAGAGGTGAGCGGACAGCCGCCGGGGACTCCCGGGGCGCTCGGCGCCGGCGTCAACCGGCTGGCCGACGACGAGGAGCCGTGGGAGGGCACGCGCTACGAGATCACCACCCTGGACGACATTCTGGATCAGGTCTCGGACCTGTTCGGCGTGCTGGACATCGTCAGCCTGGTGGTGTTCCTGATCCTGCTGACCATCACCATGGTCGGCGTGGTGAATACGTTCCGGATGGTGCTGCTGGAGCGCATCCGGGAGATCGGCACCATGCGCGCGGTGGGCATGCAGGGCCGATCCGTGCGCGGCATCTTCCTCATGGAGGCCGGCTTCATCGGCCTGATCGGCGCGCTCATCGGGCTGGTGCTGGCCGGCATCGCCATGCTGGTCCTGGGCCAGCTCACCCTGGACACCGACTCGCCGCTGCAGTTCTTTCTGAACGACGGCCGGATCACCTTCGCGGTGCCGCCCCTGTCGGTGGTCACCAACGTGGCGATCCTGCTGGCCCTGAGCCTGCTGGCCGCCTTCATCCCCGCGCGCCGTGCGGCCCGCATGGAGCCGGCGGCGGCACTACGCAGCTCGGCCTGAGCTGCGGCGGGACGAATCAGTGGCAACGACCGACTTCCCTGGAGGAAAGAGACCATGACGATCCGACGTTTCGCGATAGCGTTCCTGTTCGCTGCCGGACTGCTCACCGGCCCCGGCCTGTGGGCCACCGACGTCGACGTGCAGTCGCTGCTTGACGAGATCGACCGGCAGCGCACGTTCGGCGACCAGGATTTCACGGCGGTCATGACGATGATCTCCGAAGACCCCGAGGACGGCGTCGAGCGCTTGGTCGTGCAGCAGTTCCGGCGGGACGCCGACGACGCGTTCCTGATCCTGTTCCGCGACCCGGCGGTGCAGCGCGGCCAGGGCTACCTGCGCCAGGGGGACAACCTGTGGTTCTACGACCCGGAGAGCCGCAAGTTCTCGCACACGTCGCTGAAGGAGGCGTTCCAGGGTACCGACGCGCGCAACTCCGACTTCGGCGAGGTCAGCTTCTCCGAGGACTACGCCGTGCGCGAGATCGACGAGGGTACGCTGGGCAAGTACGCGGTGTACGTGCTGGACCTGCAGGCGACCAGCGACGAGGTGACCTATCCGTTCCTGAAGGCGTGGGTCACGCGCGAGGGCAGCCTGGTGCTGAAGACCGAGGACTACAGCCTGACCGAGCGGCTGATGCGCACCTCCTACTATCCGCGCTACGCCCGCGTCGGTGATTCCGTGGTGCCGACCGAGATGATCTTCGTCGACGAGCTGGTCGAGGGAAAGAAGACCCGGATCAGCATGAGCGACCTGTCCGACGCGGCGATTCCGGACTCGGTGTTCACCAAGGCGTACGTGGAGCGGGCCAACCGGTGACGGCTCTCCTGCTCGCCCTGATCCTGGTCGCGGGCGCGGTGGGCGCGCAGACGATCGACACCGACGAAGGGTCGCTGTTCGGATCGTCCGAAGAGGAGGACAAGAACGGGGAGGAGAGCCCGATCGACACGTCCGACCTGTTCGGCGGCGACGTGCTGGTCACCGAGGACGCGGCCCCGGACGGAGCCGCGCTCGCGGCCGGTCCGCCGCCGGTCGAGATCGGCGGCTCGTACCGGTTCTCGCTGACCGGGGACGTGGCCTGGTCGTCGTTCGAGGAGCTGGCCGACGCGCCGCTGGAGCCGCAGTCGCAGGGCGTCGGCGTCGACCTGGGCGCGACCGTGTTCCTGGACGCGCGGCCGGCGGACGACTTCCGCGTATTCGGCAAGATCGACCTGAGCTATCCGTTCACGACCGACGAGGACGCGCAGCCGCCCCGCGGCTTCGACGACATCGTCAGCGTCCGGGAGCTGTTCTCGGACTTCACGATCGGCGACGCGCTGTTCCTGCGCGGCGGCAAGCACACGATCGCCTGGGGCGTGGGGTACTTCTTCAGCCCGGCCGACGTGCTGAACCTCACTTCCATCGACCCCGAGGACCCGGAAGCGGAACGCGAGGGACCGGTGTCGCTGCGCGCCAACCTGCCGGTGGACTTCAACAATCTCTATCTCTACGTGATCGCCGATCCCGGCGACGACGGCGTGCAGCTTGCCGCCGCGCCCAAGGCGGAGTTCGTCGTGGGCGGCACCGAGATCGGCATCGGCGCCTTCTACCACCCCGAACGGGTGCCGCGCGCCATGCTGACGGTGAGCACCAGCCTGCTGGACTTCGACCTGTTCGGGGAGCTGGAGGCCAGCCTGGGTTCGGACCGCCGCTTCGTGGAGCCGGCCGACCGCGGCCCCGACACCCCGCACGGGCTGCGCGCCGTGCGCAACACGGACGATCCATTCGCGGCCGCCACCGGCGGGCTGCGGTACACCTACCGGCCGGAGGAAGGCGACTGGTCCGCGACCTTCGCCGGCCAGTACCTGTGGAACGGCGAGGGCTACGAGGACGCGGCAGTCCTGCGCGACAACCGCCGCGGCGTCATGAAGCTGCTGGATGCGGGCGACCTGAGCTTCGGCGACCTGATCTACCCCGGCCGGCACTACGCGGCGGCGTCAGCCAGCGTCGGACTCGGCCGCAGCGCGGACTGGTGGATGGGCGTGTTCTGGCTCTCCAACCTGAGCGACGGCTCGGCGCGCGTGTCGCCGTCGGTGACCTTCCGGCCGGCCGACCGGCTCACCCTGCGCGCCGCCGCCTCGGTCACCTACGGCGAGGACGGGGCGGAGATGACCCCGTTCGGCAGCCGCGTCGGCGCCTCTCTCACCGCCACGCTCGGCTCAGGGCGATTCTGACCCACCGTGGTTCGAGCCACCGCGACTCTCCTTCCCCGGCACGGGTGGGCGGGCGATCACGGCCTGCCAAGCATGCGGCGGCCCTTGGGGGTACCACGAAAGTGATCCGGTTGCCGTGCAGCTCTCGCACGGCCGGGCTCGGCGACAGCGGGTAGCGCTGAGGTCGACATCAGTCCTCTGGACTGAGCCATCCGCGCAATACGCCGTTCCTCATCCTGACTTTGTAGATGGATCCGTCGGGATAGGTCATCGTCCCCCGGCCATGCATGTCCCCGTCCCGAAACTCGCCCTCATACATCGTGCCGTTGGGCCAGGTCATGCGACCGGTGCCTGACATCTCTCCGTCCTCGAACTGACCTTCGTAAACCACGCCCGAAGGCCACAGGAGCCGACCTTGCCCATGCGGCAGACCGCCTTCGAAGGCACCTTCATACGTCGTGCCGTCGGACCACGTGTAAATGCCCTGTCCGTGGACCTTGCCGTCCTCGAACTCGCCCTCATAGGTCGAGCCGTCGTCATACTTGAAGCTGCCGGTTTCCCCCCAGGCCGGCAGCGTGAACGATACGAGTGCCACAACGGCCGGCAGGGTCCAGCGTATGGATCGTTTCATGTCAGGAATCCACACGAGCGGAATCAGCGTTGGAGGAGGGCATGTCCGGGCAGGTTGATGCAACTCGATGTCTACGTCTACACCTCGGGCTCGGCGAGGAACTCGCCGGCGTCGATGCGGGAGCGGGTGGCGGCGAGTGCCTGGCTCAACTCCTCCGGTTGGGGAGGTAGGTGACGCCGCCTGCTTGAGCCGCCCGCGCGTCACGTCGTCGGTCTTGAAGTCGACCAGGTGCCAGTGGCCCGCGTGCTCGTAGGCTAGCCCGCTTCGCTCACCAAGTCGATCGGCTGGCGTGATCGTGGGCCTAAGT
>JAPPKD010000056.1 GCA_028820215.1 Spirochaetaceae bacterium
GGACTCGCACCCGCTAGGGAATGACGCCTTCTCACGGCGCACCGAATAAGCCGGGTCGACAGCGCCATGCCCTGTGCGTTGGACCCGGTCGCCACCGTCAGGAACACGGCCAACGCGAGGTACGGCGCCAGGGCGTACACCGCCTTGCCCAGCGCTGTTGCCACCGCCATCCATGCTGCCGCGTCGCCAGCCACGAGCGGTCCCTCCGCGGCGGGCGGCAAGATTCCCGCGACGATGCTGGCAATGCCGACGAGCGCGGCCATGACGATGATTCCGGCGCTACCGGCAGCCAAGAGCGTGACGACCTTCGCGCTGAGCAACTGCCAGCGTCCGGCCCCTCGGGTCAACGCCGCCCTCAGCGTGCCCAGACCGTACTCCACCCCGATGACCGTAGCCGCAAGGATCATGATGGGGATGACGAAGATCATGGGAAGTTGGCCGGCCATGCGACTGATGCTGAACGGCAGCGTGAACCCGCCCGCGCCTGCGCTGCCTCCGTTCAGACCTATGCTTATCGAGACTCCTTCGCCGCTCGGGGGAGCCGCGGCGCCGGTTCCCGCTGCCGCCACGGAATCGGCGCCCGGGTAGAAGCTGGCATAGCCGATCCAGAAGACGCCCTGCGTGATGGCGGCGATGATGCCCAGCAGTATCCAGGGCATCAGCCGTCGGCGCAGCTTGTACCACTCTCCTCTCGTGAGTCTCAGAACGTGAGTCATCATTGGTGTCCTCTCCATCAGTCGCTGCCGGTTACTTCCAGGAAATATTGTTCGAGGGATCTCCCGACGGGCGCCATCTCGGTGACGTAGACCTCGGAGCGGCTCATGGCCGCCACCAACTCCCCCGACCTGTCGACAGGCGCCGCCACGGAAAGCGCGCCATCCTCCGTCGTTCCCACCTCGCCGACCCAGTCCAGCGCCGACAGTATCGCGCGCGCCTTCCCGTCGTCGGTGGTCTTCACGCGGACCAGCTCGTCCCTGCCCGCACGGACCAGTTCGGCGACCTCGCCCTGGACCACCAGCTTTCCCTTCGAGATGATGGTGACGCGGTCGCAGACCTGTTCGATCTCGTGGAGCAGGTGGCTCGACAGCAGCACGGTCCTGCTGCCGTCGCCGAGGCTCCGTATCAACTCGCGCACCTGGATCATGCCCTCCGGGTCCAGGCCGTTGGTGGGCTCGTCCAGACATACCAGCTCCGGGTCGCCCAGCAGGGCGTAGCCTATTCCCAGCCGCTGCTTCATCCCGAGCGAGTAGGTGTGGAAGCGGTCGCCGCCCCGGCCCGCCAATCCCACCTGTTCGAGCACGTCGTCGACGTCGGCCGACGAACCGCGTCCGGAGATGAGACGGAAGTACTCGAGATTCTCCCGCCCCGACAGGTTCGGATAGAAGGCCGGGCTCTCGATGACGGCCCCGATGCGGCGCAGCGCCTCCCGGTGCCGCGCGGTCGAGCCGAACAGTCGAAAGCTGCCCGACGTCGGCCTCAGCACGCCGAGCAGCATCCCCATCGTCGTGGTCTTGCCGGACCCGTTCGGTCCCAGCAGTCCGTAGATATGGCCACGCCGCACCTCCATCGAGAGGTCGTCCACCGCCGTGATTTCTCCGAAACGCTTGGTCAGACCGTCGGTCTGAATGATTGGTTCATCCGTCATGTTCCCAACTCCCTTGGCCAGCTCCGACCGCTACCTGCGTCGAACCCTCACGATCCCGTCGGTATCGACGTTCACGCTGCTCGTCTCACCGGAGTAGCGCACGTTGCCGACGCCTTCGACGCGTCCGGTCAGCGATCCGCCGTCCATGGTGAGCCGGAGCTGGTTGGCGCCGGCCAGGCTGAGCACGGCGTTCTCGACGAGCGACTCTTCCAGGTCGATGTTGGCGGCGCCCGCGGTCTGCAGCGTCAGGTCACCGATGGTGCTGTTCTCGAAGATCAGGTTGATCGCGCCCTCCGCAAGCACCGTAAGCTCTGACGCATCGAGGCCGGCGACCGTGCCGTTCACGGCCCCGGCGAGGCTCAGCGCCTCGATCGCCGGCGCGGTGATCGTGATCCGGACCGTCCGGTCCTCATCGACATCTTCATGCAGGTAGATGCTGAGCCGATCGTCGGCGGTCGACACCTTGGCGGTGTCGAGCAACTCCCGGTCACCGGCCAGCACCGCGCTATACTCGTCGGCCTGCGTAAGCTGCAGGTCCCATCCGCCGCTCAGCTCCAGGACGGCGAACCCCTCTACCTCGATCCGCCGATCCGCGTCAGGCCCATCTCCGACGTCCCGGACCGGCGCCGCGAACACGCGGATCGCCACCATGACACCTGCCGTAAGCAGGACCAGAACGACTCCCGAGGTCGCCAATATTCGATTCGTATACATCAGATGACTCCTTCTTCAGTGCGCGCCGAAGAGCGGCTTCGGTCGCGGTAGTGTGGTTCCAGATCGCTCAGCTCCAGGCCGAGCAGATCCATGGTCTTGAACAGGTGCGGCAGGTCGCGGTCGATGAAGCTGCGGCGCTTCAGCTCGCGCGCCTCGTGATAGGCGCGGTCGGCCACGAAGTAGCCGATGCCGCGGCGGTTGAAGATGATTCCCTGATCCTGCAGGTAGGCGTACGTCCGGGTGACCGTATTCGGGTTCACCTGCACGTCCATCGCCAGCTCGCGGATGGAGGGGATGCGGTCCCCGCCGTGCCACACGCGCCGCAGGATGTTCTCGCACATGTAGTCGCCGATCTGCAGATAGATGGCCTGCGGTTGGGTGAATTCCATGCTCAGACTTCCGTCTCGCTCAGGCGCAGGCAGGTCAGGAACCAGAACAGCGGCCCCATGCCCCCCCAGAAGAAGACCTTCGCGCCCGCTTCGAGCGCCTCCCCGATCTGCGGCGCAGTTTCCACCATGAGGTGCACGTCGCCGCGAAACTCGAAAAACAGCAAGTACGCCAGTCCCACGGCGATCAGCACCAACCCCAGCGCTATCCCAGCGAGGGACAGGACCACCTTCAGCGCGTTCCAGCGCCGGAAATACACCGCCCCGAACAGGAACAGCGAGCTGGTCACCAGGTACCCCAGCACAACACGCCAATCGTCCATCGACGGCGCGAAGATGGGGTGCGACCATCCGCGGATGAGCTGGCTGAGGCCGGCCCCGAGCAGGGTCACCAGGAAATAGCCGGCAAGGGCGACGGCCGCGTAGCCGACGGTGGACAGCAGAACCCGCACGGCCCAGCGCTCAATCGTCGAGATCGGCAGCGTCAGGTAGGCGTGCGCCCGCGGCTTGTCCGGCAGCTCCGCGAACAGCGTGCTGGTGAACAGGAAACCACCGGCGACGAGCGCCAGCGGAAAGAGCGCCGCGTGAAACTCGGAGCCCGTGGGCTCCGGCGAGAACACGTTGGCGATCAGGATCACCGCCGCCGCCGCACCCGTCCCGACCAGGACCGCCCGGCTCTGCTGATGGAGATCGGCGCGCAGCGCGTGCCAGGCCCGCGCCACCGAGAATACGTTGCTCCGGTACATCACTCGCTCCTTTCGTCCGTGTCCGCTTGGACGAACGCCGCTTCGACGCGCCGGTGATCGGCGCACACCGAGTTGAACAGCAGCTCCAGGTCGATGGCCGACTCGGACAACGGTCCCCCGCGCTCCGCGGGCACCAGGGCGCGGCCGGCGTGCGCGCCGCCGGCGCCGCTGCTGAGCTCCACGTAGATGGCGTGACCGTTGCCTGGGGCTCCCACGGGACCCGCCTCGCGCACCGCCAGCGCAGCCGAGATCTCCTCCACCGTGTGCTGAAAGACGATCGACCCCTGCTCCAGGATCAGGATCGGGTCGATCAGGTGCTCCAGGTCCCGGACTTGGTGGGTCGAGACGACGATCACCCGGTCGTCGGCCGCCGCGCCGGCCAGCAGGCGGCGGAACTGGCTCTTGGCCGGAATGTCGAGCCCGTTGGTCGGCTCGTCGAGCAGCAGCAGCCGGCACCCGCTGGCCACCGCGAAGGCCAGCAGCACCTTCTTTTTCTGCCCGTAAGACATGGCGGTCATGCGCTGCTCCGGATCGATCTCCAGCTCGGCCAGGGAGCGCTCCATCGCGGCGTGATCGAAGCGCGGATAGAACACGCCGTAGAGCCTGACCAGCGCGCGCGCCGACAGCGCCGGCGTGTGGAACTCCTCCGGCACGAAGTACAGCTCGCGCAGGAACGCCGGCGTGCGGCGGCGCACCTCTTCGCCGGCGACGCGGGCTCTGCCCGCCTTCGGGAACAGCAATCCCGACATCAGGTTCAGCAGCGTGGTCTTGCCCGCGCCGTTGCGGCCGAGCAGCCCGTAGACGTTGCCCGGCGCAAGCGTCAGGTCCAGCCCTTCGAACAGCCGGCCCCTCCTGCCGTACCCGAACGCGACTCCTTCAAGTTCAACCATTCCGTCCTCCTCCGTGATTGATACGGCCAGTGTACTACTGCACTGGTACACTGTCAATCTACGGTCATGGGCGATCGGTGTCAAGCCCACGGCGCGAGGGCCCGGCGCTCAGGTGCTGGCCGGCAGTCCCGCTCGCGACTCCAGAGGCGAGGCAGCGGCGGTATGCGAGCGGTTCAAGGTGCTGATAGGGTGTCAGGCGATGAGAGCCGCGCAACGCATGAGGGAGGCACCATGAAGATCAAGCAGTCCATCGCGTTCCCGATCTTCGGGACGGCCGTCCTTCCGCTCGGCGACCTGTGCCGGCACGCGGCCGGGATCGGCTACGCCGCGATCGAGATGTGGGGACGCCGCGGCGGCGGAGCGTCCGGAGAGGAGGACTTCGACGAGGTCGTGGCCACGGCCCGCGAGCACGGGCTGCGCATGGTGAGCACGTGCGGCCACGGCACGCTCGAGAACGGCAGCAACAACCCCGCCAACCACGACCGCATCGTCCGCGAGCTGCGGGAGACGATCGATCTGGCCGCGGCCAACGACGTGCCCAACGTGATCGCCTTCGCCGGCAACCGGCTGCACGGCCAGAGCGACCTGGAGGGCATGGTCGAGTGCGCCCGCGTGCTGCGCCGCGTGGCTCCGATCGCCGAGGACGCCGGCGTCAACGTCAACGTCGAGTTGCTGAACTCACGCATCAATCATCCCGGCTACCTGTGCGACCGCACCGACTGGGGCATCGCGCTGTGCGAGATGGTCGGGTCTCCCCGCATCAAGCTGCTGTTCGACATCTACCACATGCAGATCATGGAGGGCGACGTGATCCGCTCCCTCCGGCGCGCCCTCCCCCACATCGGACACTTCCACACGGCCGGCAACCCGGGCCGCCAGGACCTGGACGACACCCAGGAGCTGAACTACCGCGGTATCTGCAAGGCGATCGCCGCCACCGACTACGACGGCTACGTCGGCCACGAGTTCGTCCCGGCCGGCGATATCGTCCCCGCGCTGAAGCACGCCTTCGACGTCTGCAACGTCGAGGCATAGGCCCGGCTCAGACGGAACGCGGCGTCGCGTTCCCTGTCGCCGAGCGGGCCAAGGTTCGGGGTCGGGGAACGTCTACGGTCGCAGGGCCTGTTCGATTGCTTCAGGATTCTCGGAAGCGACCTTCAGCAGTACTCGAGCCGGTCCGTCGGGAGTGCGGCGCCCCTGCTCCAAATTCCGAAGCGTGGATACGCTTACTCCGATCATGAGCGCGAACTCGGACTGAGTGCGCCGAAGCTTACGTCGGACCGCCTTGATATCAACCGGTCTGATCTCGAACATGCGCGACGGCTTCCGGATCCCACGCTTGACTTCACCTGCTTCATGGATGCTCGTCACCAACTCGTTGAAATCCTGTTCTCTCATGTAAGCTCCTCAGCAATGCGCTTGTAGACGACTCAGGCTGCGCCTACATTGGTGCCATGGCGCGCATCGATCCCGCTCTCTTCGCGGAGTTCGAGGCCGCCGCACGCCGGCCGCTGGCCGTGCGATGGCGTTACTCCTTCATCCGCACCTACAAGCCCGTGTTGGACGATGCGGACTACCGATCGTTCGACACGATGGAGGAGTATCGTCAGTGGTGCGAGCGGGAACTGCCTGACTGGCTGGGCTATGGCCGCGTTCGAGTACCGACAGGCTGAGGAGATACGGGACGCCCTGGAGCGGCACGGCGTCCGTTACCTGTTCATCGGCAAGTCGGGTGCCATCCTGCTCGGTTTTCCGGACACGACTCAGGATGCCGATCTGTTCGTCGAGAAGGACGCCGCCAACGGTCGGTCGCTGGTGGATGCGCTCCGAGAGCTCGGGTTCTCGTTGACCGCGGACCAAGCACAAGAGATCGTCCGTGGAAAGGACTTCGTGCAACTCAAGAGTGGTCCGTTCGATCTGGATCTCGTCTTCGCGCCCGATGGCATCGAGAGATTCCGGGACGCGTTCGAGCGGCGCGTCGACGTCGAAGGGTTTCCGGTCTGCTCGCTCGATGACATCATCGCCAGCAAGGAGGCATCGAACCGGGCAAAGGACCGTGAGACGCTTCCGCGGCTGCGATCGTTCCGCGATTACTGGAATGAACGGCAGCGCAGGCCCCGCTGATCCCTGCGGCTGCGTCGACATGCCGCGTCACATGATCGACCGTACCAGACCTGACGCTACTTGATCGCGACCAGGCAGGGCAGGTGTCTCAGGTGGTAGGTGCTGGTTGAGTCCAGGCCGTAGCCGCCGATCCAGGGACTCTCGCCGTCGATCACGGGAATCTCGAAGCCGACGAACTCGGGACTGGCCGCCCGGCGCTTCTCCAGCACCTCCTGATCGGGGGCCTTCGGCAGCTTGTTGAACATGACGCACGCCTTGACGTCCTTGGCTCCCCACTCCTCCAGCTTGGCTCTCAACGTGGCCATGGTCGTTCCCCGGTCCAGCACGTCATCGAGCAAAAGGACGCTCTTGCCCCGGACGCCGACCGGCTCGAGCTGAATCCGTATCTCCTGTTGCGTCTTGCTCTCGTAGGAAGACGCCTTGGTCAGATCGTACTTGATGTTCAGCGAGCTCCGCTTGGCCAGGGCCCTGCCGATGTCCGTGGCCAGGAAGACCGCTCCGGTCAGGATGGGCAACAGGATGAGCTCCTCGCCCTCCCCGTAGATCCTGCCGATCTCCTCGGCAAGCTCGTCGACCCTGCGCTGTATCTCGTCCTCCGACAGCAGCACGTACGCGATCAGTTCCCGTACCTCGGCAGGCGGGACGATGCCGTAGTCCTCCAGCGTGACGCCGTTCTTGGGCTGCGCGACCGGGATCTCGATCATGATGACTCCTCACATTCAGGCTCGACCGCCACGCGGATGCAGTCGTGGGCGCGGGCGTGCGCGGCATCGTAGGCCTGCGCGACCTCGGCCAGCGGATAGCGGTGGGTGATGATGCCGTCCACCGGGACGTCGCCACGCGCGATCAGGTCGATTGCCAGCTCGAACAGCGGCCTGCCGCCCGCGCCGGAGAAGCGCGTCTCCGGCTGCTTGCTGTGGAAGGAGAAGAAGTCGAAGGTGAACGTCCTCTCCTTCAGGCCGCCGAAGAACAGGATCTCGCCCCGGCTGCGCACCACCTTCCCGCACAGGTTGATCGCAGCAGGCTCACCCGTGGCGTCGATCACGGTATCGGCCAGACTGCCGTCGAGGGCGTCGCGGATCCGCTCGTCCACATCGTCAGTCGTGCCGTCGACGACATGGGTGGCGCCGAAGCGCTCGGCTACCTGGCGGCGCGCCGGCATCAGCTCGACCCCGACCACGCGCCGCGCGCCCATGCGGCGCAGCACTGTGTCGAACATCAGGCCGATGCCGCCCTGACCGATCACGACCACGTCGCCGGCGATCACGTTGGTGAGCTTCTGCGCGCCGCTGATCACGGTGGCCAACGGCTGCGCCATCACCATCTCTTGAAGCGGGTACTCCGGGACTCGGAACACGCGGTCGACCGGCGCCAGAAAGCGCTCGGCCATGCCGTCCTGGGCAACCGGCAGGGCCAGCACCCGCTCGCCCGCCTCGAACGGGAACACCACCCTGGAGCGGTAGGAGACCTCCTCGATGACGCCGATCACCTCGTGGCCGCTGCGTCCGGGCACCAAGGGATAATTGCAGGCCGGCAGGTTGTAGACCGCCTTCAGGTCGCTGCCGCAGATGGAGACGATCTGCGGACGAATCACGGCGTGGTCCGGCTGCGGTTGCGGCTCTGACACCTCGACGACGGAGACCCGGCCGGGCGCCGTGACGTGGGCGGCAATCATCCCGCGGCGATGATGCCAGCAGTGCCGCTCCGTGGCGACCGGCGCCCTGCGCATGGACCGGCGCTCGGCGGTTGGATACCCTGACCGCCATGTCTGCATCAGGTGCCAACGGCCTGCCGCGCCTCGCCGAGGGCGGCGTCTACCAGAAGCTCGGCGTCGTGCCGATTCTCAACGCGCGCAGCAACTCGACCGCGTTCGGCGGCTCCTCTCCGTCGGCGGTGGTCCGCGCCGCGATGGACGAGGCCGGCCGTGGCTGGACGAACATGGCCGACCTCATGAGCAAGACCGGCGACTACATGGCCGCCCTGCTCGGCTGCGAGACCGCGCACCCCACCTCCGGCTGCGCGGCCGCGATCATCCTGAGCTCCGCGATCGCCATGACCCGCGACGACGGCGTCAAGATGGCGCGCCTGCCCAACACCACCGGCAGGAATGACCAGGTCCTGATCCAGCGGCAGCACCGCTACTGGGTGCAGCCCTGCTTCACCTTCGCCGGCGGCCGGCTGGTGCCGGTCGGCCGCGACGACGGCTGCACGGCCGAGGAGCTGGAGGCGGCCATCGGCGAGGATACCGTCGCCATCGCCCACCCCTTCTCGCAACCGGCCGGCTACCTGTTCCCGCCGCGCACCGGCGACCTCCCCCTGGAGGACGTGGTCGCCATCGGCCGGCGCCACGACGTGCCGGTGATCGTCGACGCCGCCGCCCAGATCTACCCCCTGGAGCACTTCCGCTGGATCGCGCAGGCGGCCGACATGGTCTGCTTCGGCGGCAAGTACTTCGGCAGCTCGCACTCGACCGGCATGGTGACCGGCCGCAGGAAGTACATCGATCCGCTGCGCAAGCTCGATTTCTCCGGCAGCATCGCCAACGACGAGGTCCCGGTCGGCAGCGGCTACGCCTTCGGGCGCGGCATGAAGTTGGACCGGCAGCAGGTGGTGGCCCTGGCGGTCGCACTGGACGTCTGGTTCAACACCGATCACGAGGAGCGGTTGGCCGAGTACCACCGCCGCATGGGGGTCATCCAGGAGCAGCTTGCCGACATCCCGCACGTCTCGGCCGAGCCCGTTCCCTACGGCAACTACCAGTTGGTGCGGCTGTTCATCACCCTGGGCGAGGAGTTCCCGGCCACCGCCGAACAGATCGTCGAAGACCTCGACAAGGGCTCGCCGCGCATCCTGGTGGGATCGGAGGGCGATCGCGAGGTGTTCGTCGGCCCGCACGTGCTGTCCGAGGGCGAGGAACGGATCGTCGCCGGCCAGCTCCGCAGCGTCCTGCTCGCACGCCTGCGCGGCTGACGGGCGTGGTGCAGCTCCAGGCCACGATCGCGCGGACCCTACCGGTCGGCGGCGAGGGCGGTCCCAACGGGCTGACCTGGGACGGATCGCACCTCTGGAGCTGTGACTGCGACAGCTTCGTCATCGAGCGCATCGAGCCCGCGACCGGGAAGTCGGTCCGCTCCTTCCGGCCGGTCGACAGCATCCCGGCCGGCCTGGCGTGGGACGGCTCCTCGCTCTGGGTGTCCGTCCCGTACCACCTGAAGCTGTACGCGCTGGACCCCGCCGACGGCGCGGTGCGCCGCTCGCTCCCGGCGCCGGCGCCGAAGTGCCACGGCGTCACTTGGGACGGATCGCACCTGTGGACGAGCTGTCCGGTCACCGACCGCTTCTACCGGGTGGACCCGACACACGGCCGCGCCACCGGCGGCTTCCCGTCGCCCGGCACGCGCCCGCACGGGTTGGAGTGGCGGGAAGGCGAGTTGTGGAGCGCCGATACCGACAGCCGCACCATCCACCGGATCGACCCCGAGACGGGCGAGGTGCGCGCCGCCGCGCCGTCCCCGGACGGCACCGAGCCGCACGGGCTCACCTGGGCCGGCGGCCACCTGTGGTTCGGCGACGAGCGCGCCAAGAACCTGCACCGGTTGGAGCTCGCCGAGGTGGCGGCCTGATGGCCGACCGGCTGCGCATCGGCGTGATCGGCGCCAACCCCACGCAGAGTTGGGCCAAGCGCGGCCACCTGCCGGCGATCCTGGCTCTGCCGGAGGAGCTGGAGCTGGTGGCCGTCTGCACCACCCGCGAGGAGACCGCGCGCGAGTCGGCGCGGATCTACGGCGCCCGCCACCACTTCGCCGACTTCCGCGAGCTCATCGCCTGTGAGGACGTGGAAGTGGTCGTGGTGTCGGTGCGCGCGCCCCGGCACTACGAGCCGACCATGGCGGCGCTGGCGGCCGGCAAGCACGTCTACACCGAGTGGCCGCTCGGCGCCAACCTGGCGGAGGCGGAAGCGATGGCTGCCGCCGCGCGCACGGCGCCGGGCACGTCGATCATCGGCCTGCAGGGGCGGCACACCCCCATCTACCGCCGGCTCAAGGAGCTGGCCGACGACGGCTTCTTCGGCGAGGTGCTGGCCATCCAGATCGGCTCCTGCGGCGGCGGCCTGCTCGACAAGGAGTCGCCGGCGAGCTGGCGCGCCGATGCCCGCAACGGCGCGCACAACGGCACCATCGGCTTCGGCCACCTGATCGAGCCCGTCTACCACTGCTTCGGACCGATCCGAGAGGTGTCGGGGGTGTGGCGCACGCAGGCGCCGCGGTGGCTGGAGCAGGACACCGGCAGGACGATCGACGCCACCGCGCCGGACACGGTGTTCATGCAGGGCTCGACCGACGCCGGCACGGCCGTGCTGGCCTACGAGCACAGCGTGCCGTGGCACCCCAGCGGCTACCGGTTCGAGATCTACGGCCGCGAGAAGACGGCCTTGATCCACGCCGACGAACGCTTCGCCGACCTGAAGCTCATGGTCGGCGGCCGCGGCGAGCGGCTGACCGAGATGCCGGTCCCGGACCGGCTCACCCGCGTGCTGCACAGCCGCGAGCACGACCGCCCGTTCGGCGTGGCGCAGATCTGGAGCCACTACGCCGAGGCGATCCGTTCAGGCACCCCCGCGGAGCCCGACTTCGACCTCGCGCTCGACCTGCACCGCCTGATCGACGCGCTGGAGCGCGCTTCCGACACCGGCACCCGGCAGGTCGTGGCGCGGTAACCGCCGATGAAGCGCTTCTACCATCCGCTTACCCTGTACGACCTGGAGCGGCTGGCCGAGGAGCGCCTGGCGACCGACTATTGGGACGTGGTCGCCGGCGGCGTGGGCGACGAGATCACCATACGCCGCAACCGGGAGGCCTTCGACGCGATCGCCATCCGCCCCCGCCTGCTGACCGACGTCAGCAGCCGCGACCTGTCCACCGTTGCGCTCGGCCACCGCATCTCCTTCCCGGTGATGGTGCCGCCGGCCGGCACGCAGGTGTGGGCGCATCCCGACGGCGACGTGGCCACCGCGCGCGCCTGCAGCGCTCACCGGACGGTGATGACCCTGCGCGCCGGCGCCGGCAAGACGGTCGCCGAGGTGCGCAAGGCGACCACCGGCCCGCTCTGGTACGGCGTCAAGCACTACCCGGACGAGGTCACCGAGCACCTGATCGGCCGCGCCATGGAGGCCGGCGTGGACGCGGTCTGCATCACCATCGCCGGACCCGGCATGGGCGACCGGGAGCCGGACGTGCGCGGCTTCTCCCCCAGCCACGACGCGCCCATCCAGAGCTACGTGGGCAAGTGGGCAGACCTCGCTGACCGGCCCGACCTGGCCGGGATGATGGAGAACCTGGACGGCGTCTCCTACCCGCCGCTGGACGGCAAGCGGCTGGAGTGGCTGAAGAGGCTCACCGGGCTGCCGCTGATCGTCAAGGAGGTGATGACCGGCGAGGACGCGCTGTGCGCCGTCGACCACGGCGCCGACGCCGTGGTCGTCTCCAACCACGGGGGGCGCACCTTCGACGGCATGCAGGCGTCGATCGAGGTGCTGCCGGAGATCGTCGCCGCGGTGGCCGACCACACCGAGGTCTACCTGGACTCCGGCGTGCGCCGCGGCACCGACGTGCTCAAGGCGCTGGCGCTCGGCGCCCGCGCGGTGATGGTCGGCCGGCCGGTCTTCTGGGGGCTGGCGATCGACGGCGAGGCCGGCGTGCGCACCATGCTCCAGATTCTCAAGTCCGAGTTCGACAAGGCTATGGCGATGTGCGGCTGCACGAGCGTCGCCGACATCGACGAGCGGCGGGTCGTGCTGCCGCGATGACGGAGAAAAGCGCGCTACGGTATCTGTCGGACTGGCGCGTCAGCGGCAGACCGACAGACACCTTAGCGAAAAGGTGGGGATGGGCCAAAAGCGGAGCCGAAGGCGACGGTTTTGGGGCGAGGAGGGGCGCATGGCGATCGCGATGACCGACCAGCAGAAGGATGACCTCGACCGCAAGGGGTACTTCGTCGTCGAGAACCTGCTCGGCGCAGACGAAGTGGCTGCCGTCACCGCGGCGATGGACCAGGTCGCCGCCGAGGTGCGCGCCGAGCGCGGCCTGGGTCCCGGCGACAAGGTGGCGCTGCGCAACGGCATGATCCGCCATCCGAAGCTCCTCGACCTCATGGACCACCCGGCGATCCTGGAGCTGGTGGTCGACGCCTACGGCTGGAACATCCACAACCGCGACAGCGTCACGCAGTGCGAGCCGCCCAGGCCGGACGGTAGCGATCCCGACATCCTGTCTCTCGGCTGGCACTTCGATTACGAGGAGGAGTTCTGCGGGACCACCGTGGACGGCACGCTGCCGCTGCTGGACTTCAAGGTCGGCTGGTACATCTCCGACCACACCGAGCCCGGACACAGCACCATCCTGGTGGTGCCCGGCAGCTACCGCTGGTCGCGCGAGCAGCGTGCGACCTTCGAGGAGTGGCTGGACCCGGCCGACATCGTCGCCGTGAAGGTGCCGGCCGGCAGCGTGATGCTGTGGCGGCCGACCCTGCTGCACAGCGTGACGCCCAACCTGTCGCAGACCGAGCGCAAGGCCATCTACGTGAGCTACACGCCGCGCTGGGTGCGGCCGAGCGGCCACCTGGACCAGGACGCAGAGCTCATCGCGCGCAGCTCGCCGGTGCGCCGCCAGCTCCTGGGGGCGATGGGCAACCTGAGCCATCCGCTCGGCAGCGATCCGGTCAACAATCCCAGCTCCCAGTACTGGTTCTCCGACGACTGGGACACCGTGCCGCTGAAGGCGTGGGCGGAGGCACGCACCGGCGGCCCGCCCTATGACTGGGGCACCGGCCTGGGCGTCAGCCACACCAAGGGTCCGAACTTCGCATTCACGCAGGTGACCGTCCCGGACGGCCCGTCCGAAGGATCGTCGTAAGGTGGCCGGGCAGCCGATCGTCACCGACATCGGCCAGGGCGTCGGCCTGACCACGCCAGCGCCGGCCGTCCGCACCGTCAAGGTGCTGCTCTCGCCGTTGCTGCAGGACGGCCTGGAGGACTTCTCGGTCGGCATCACCGAGGTGCCGCCGCACGGCGAGGGCACCCGTCACAACCATCCGCATGCCGCCGAGGTATGGCTGTTCTTCGCCGGCCGCGGCCGCGCCATCGTCGGCGACCGCGAGTACCCCACCGGCCCCGGCACCGTCGTCTACACCCCTCCCGGCACCTTCCACCAGTTCATCAACACCGGCGACGAACCGGTCAAGCTCTATTTCCTGTACGTCCCCGGCGGCGAGGCGCAAGCCATCCTGGACGCCGAGTTCCGCTGAACGCGGGTGTCCTTCATCGCCTCGGCGTCGTCATGGCGTTGCTGCGCCGCGAGGTCGGCCTCCGTCGCTCGATCGAGCACCGCGTGATCGACCCTTTCCCGGAGGAAAGCTTCGTCGATCGTCCGGATCAGCCCTCACGCGTGTTCTGATTCAGTAGCATACCTTGATGCACCGACCCTTGTGTCAGGTTCAAGGAATGACTTGGATCGCCCGCGACCACGAATATCGACCTTGCTTCCCCACATGTCGCCGGATCCGCGATCTGCTGGCACCGGTCTGTCTGTCCGCCCCATAGGACGCCGTATCGTCTCTGTGTTCCAGCCAAGAATAAGGCACCTCGGTGTGCCGTAGCATCTGACGCCGGTGCCTAAACACCTCAGTGGCAGCGGTTCTCCGCGAAGCTATGGACCGATGTCGGCAATTAGGTCGAAGTCCATGGAATTATGTTATGCAAGTATCTCACCTGTCAATCCCGCGAGAACCAGTACTTCATACTCTCGTACCCGCTCTTCGCTGTCATACCTCCAAGCAGTATCGAAGCGGCCACAGCCGGAGGAGCCGCGGCGACCAACGGTGTCGCATCGAGAACAACGAGACCAACACCACTCGCAAACTCTAACGTGCTGAGCACGCGATAGAACGCCGTTCGGCGACCGATTTCGTCTCTGTTTCCGCAGACAGTATTATTGATCGTAACGATGTCTGCCGGAGTTAGATAATTCGATGTAACCGCAGATATATCTATACCATTAGGCGTCGTGCTCCAGAAGGACCATAAACGGGATTCAAGCCATGTCAACGTCAGCTCTGAGATGCCAGGAACAAGACTCCTAATAAAGTCTAGTTCAACAGCCACGAATTCTTTGAATTCGTTGATGTCCCATGTTATGGCGACTTGACCGTACATACGCGCCTTGAGATCACTTGGCAGATCTTCAAGCGCATCGAGAATGTCATCGTGCAACAGGTAAGCCGTTATCGCACACGCAGCGTCGGTAATGTCCTTGAACATTTCTGTTGGATCATCGAACTGATGCATTCGAACGATAGCCGCATCGAGCTGTTCCAGTACTAAGGTCGCACCCTCCTCATCTACGATAGGAGGGGTTCCGTCACCCTGTTTGCCTAAAGCCGACAAGCTAACCTCACACACCAGGAGAGTGACAGCAGCGAACAATAGCCGACCGCGTACACGGGATGGTTTGATCATGTTGACTTCCACTCTGTATTCTACAACACCGGCGGAGGAGAGTAAAGCTGGTTGGGTGGGTCTGAAACTCAATCCCGCTCCACAGATGGGCCGGGGTCGGCTTAGTCAAAGCGCCCGCCCAAGTGCTCGGAGTGCTGGAGTGCTCGCGCACGAAGAATCCTGATACCCGACCAGCAGCCTGCCCGGTGCCGAAACAGGCTCGGCGACAGATCAACTTCACCAGCCACGGTTGGCCGCGCACGCCGAACAGCATGTCGCTCTGCGGGAATTGCGAAGGCCTCCGAGCGTACATCGTCAGGGCGTGCGCGCGCCGGTCGTCGTGCGGCAGTCAGCCTCCGCTACAGTCCCAGACGCGGACCAAGCAGTTCGTGCCGCCTCGCTTGGCACACTCGTGGAGCGCGCCTTCCTCGGCCTCGGCACGCGAGTCGTACCCGGAGCTCCAACCTATGATCGTGCTTCCCGCCGCCTCATCCGTGGCATACGCCATGCAGCCATCCTCGAACGTGAAGAGGATCTCGCAGCCGTCGCCGCACTCCTCAAGCGCGACGCGTTCGGCTTCCGCTCGGGTGTCGTACTCGGCAGCCAACCCCCACACCGTGATTTGGTCCGGATGAGCCGCAAACGCCCCGAAGGGGATGTCCGCGCCACCTGTGCCGTCCGTGTCGTCACTCGCCAGCGCGTCCTGCCCGCGCCCGGAAGCACCGCCTCCGGACCCGTCGCTGCAGGCCCAGACACGCACGATGCAGTCCGTACCTCCGCGCTGTGCACACTCGTCAAGGGCTAATGGGGTTGCATCGGTCTCGCTGTCGTACGCCGAGACCCATGCCCATACGCTGCTTCCCCGTGCCTGATCCGCGGCGTACGCCGCACATCCGTCCTGAACCGTTACGACGATCCGGCAGCCCTGGCCGCATTCGTCGAGGGCTGCGCGTCTGGCTTCGGCCTCGTCGGCGCGACCTGCGGCCCAAGCCCACGCTGTCCCCTGATTGGTGTCGATCGCGAGCGCGCCGAAGGTGCTGGCCTCGGCCGCATCCGCCGCCTGAAACGCGCCGATCATGCTGGTGAAACCGCCCGTGTCGGCGTCTGCCGAGGCCCCGGCTTGCGCTCCAGACGCGGCACCCGCGGCCGAATCCGATGGGTCTGCCTGTGCGCCGGGCGAATTCGCGGTCGAGGTGCCGCCGAACATGCCCAGCATGTCGATGACCGTAAACGTGTCGACGAACTCCATGAAGACGTCAGCGAGCTGCGTGGCGCTGGTGGCATGATGGTACTCGCCGCCGCTTGCATTGGCGACGTGGCGCAGGTCACGCGCCGCATCGGAGGTCGGTTCTATGCCGAAACCCACCGTCTCGTGCCGGAACACGATGCCGGCGGCGCGAAGCTGGTCCATCGCCTGTGCGACGTCGCCACAATCGTTGTCGCCGTCCGCGAGTAGCACGATCATCTGCGAGTCGGTACCGGGCGTCCCACTGCTCTGCATGAACTGGTTGGCCACCACCAAGGCGTCCGCCATCGGCGTACCGCCGACCGCCTGCAACCCGCGGATGAAACGCGTCAGTTCGTTGCTGTCGGTGGTGAAGTCCAGACGTTCCGATATCGGACTCGAGCAGCCTCCGGAGAAGCCCAGCACCGCAACCTCCGTGGCGCCGCTCGCCAGCGCTCGGTCGACGGCAGCGATGGCCGCGTCCTTGGCGGCTTCGATCTTGATTTCGGCACTGCCGCTGCCGATTGTATCGTCCATGCTGCCCGAGGTGTCGATCAGCAGCAGCAGGCTGTTGCGGATCGTCGCACGGGCATCAAGGCCGAGGGGAAGTGCCATCACCAGCAGGGCCACGAGCGCGAGTCGCATCAACCGGCACGCAATGATCGGCGCCGCGCCACCCGTTGATGCTGGTGCGTGACCATTGTTGTCTATGTTGCCGCCACCTGACGCGAGCCCCCCGTCCCCGCATGCAACGGGGCAGGAGGGACGCCCGCCTAATCTCATAATGGCCGTCCGCGGACGCTCGTTCTTACTCCCTGACGGTCCCATGAGGACGCCAGCTCGACCTGCGTGCGTACGGGCAACCCGACAGCCCTTGTTGTTCCGATTCCCGGGATCGTTCCGGTTCCGGTTCGCCGAGCCCAGGTTCCTCGGCTCATAGTTCCATGAGCCCCCGCGCACCACCCGACTGGGGACGGCCAAGCCCTCCCTGCGGATCATACCATTCCAGCAGGAACTTCTGGCTGCGCGGTAGCCGTTCCAGCGTCGGCATCAGCCACAGGATGAACCGATAGCTCCTCCAGCGCCGCTCCGGTCGTGCGCGACCGACCCGCGTGCTGCGCCTCCTGCAGCCGCTCAGGTGTCACACGGCTCATAGGTGTTCCACGACCGAACTCGCCAGGGGCTCCGCCCCCTGGTTCCCCGAAGTAAGGACGCAACGACTCAGGAGTCGGGCGTCCGGGCAACGCGAAAACCGAGGTCGAAGAGCCCGCCCGCAGAGAAGTGCCAGCCGCGGATCGCCGAGCGCACGTCCGACGGAAAGCTGTCCCACGAGCCCCCGCGCACCACCCGATTACCGCAATCGCCGCGCTGCCATGCACTGCCATTGCTCGGAGCGCCGTGATATCTGTCGTTCCAACAATCCTGAACCCATTCCCTCACGTTCCCCAATGTATCGTGTAGCCGGTACGCATTCGCCTCGAAACTCCCCACAGGTGCCGTCCGAAAATAGCCGTCTTCGCAACCTGCCACCGTTCCATAACTTTGGTGTTTCTTCGCTGTCTGGTCGGCTCCATTCTCATAGCGACACTGTCTGCCACTGCTCTCGCCCCAATAGCTCCTAGTGCTCGTTCCCGCTCGTGCCACGTATTCCCACTCCGCTTCGCTGAGCAGCCGATACGTATGGCCGGTTCCCTCGCTCAGCCACGCGACGAAACGCTGCGTGTCTTCCCAACTCACGTTGATCACCGGTCGCCGGCCGCGTCCCCAGCCCTCGTCGTCAGGCCGGTACCCGCCGCACCCTCCGGCCGCAACGCACGCATCCCACTCCGCGAACGTCACCTCGTACGCACTCACCGCGAACGGTTTCGCGATCGTCACCCGGTGTAACGGCATTTCGTCAGCGAATCCGCCCCCCGACGGTGATCCCATCTGGTAACTCCCGGCGGACACCAAAATCATCTTCATCTTGCTAGCCACTTCCTGCGCCGCCCATGCGGCTCTCTCCGCAGCTGCTCTCTCCGCGGCTGCTCTCTCTGCTGCCGCTCTTTCCGCTGCTGCCTTCTCCGCTGCCTCCGCTCTCTCTGCTGCAGCCTTCTCCGCTGCCGCCGCCTGCGCTTGCTCTTCGGCTTCCGAAACCTCGTGGAGCAGAGTCAGAGCTTCCCGGTAGTGCTCCCCCGATTGGCCGGCGCTCTCCAGGTAGCGATGCAACGCGGCTCTGGACTCGTCGTAGTCCCCCGCCCAATTGAGCACCTGCGCGTGCTTGAAATGAAACGTGTCAGGTACCGTGAACTTGTGCTCTTCGGCCAGCTTGATCAGGTTCTCCAGCGCCTGTCGGGCGCCCGCGTAGTTCTTCTCTTTCAGATACTCCTCGGTCTGCACCAGATACAGGTCGGCCTGGATGGCCGGCGTCAGTTCCGCGACTGCCGACCCCGGCAGCCACGTGGAGACGGCGGCCCACACCACTCCGCAGAGGAATATGGGTATCGACCGTCTGCTTCGGATACGTGTTGAGAACATTCGGATGCCTCCTTGCATCAGGAATCGAGAGGTTCGACGGGCCGTGCGTGCGCGTCGCCGATCATGGGGGAGTTGCTTCACCGACCGCCAAGTCTCCCTGCGCACTGCCGGAACCGCCCGCCGACAGCCCTTGATAGCCGTGCGCCTTTTCGGACCAGCCCCAGTTGTGCAGGCCGAGATTCTTGATCGCGTTGGCCGTAGCCGCATCTTCGGTCGTGCCGACTCCCGCGACGATGGTATGAAACGTATACGAGGAGTTGGAGAATTTGGTTTCTATCAGCGTCCAATAGCCGCTCGCAAACGCCCACGTGTCGCAGTGTGGACCTTCGATCGCTTCGCCGTGCTCGTACACGGATTGCCCGATCAGGTGGGAATAGTCCTGCTGCAAGGTCGCATCGACTTCCGCGTACGCCGCCTCTTTCGCTTCGCTCCGGGAAGCCCGTTCCATCAGCGCGTACTTGACCGTGGTGCGGTACTCGGTTTCGTCACCCGCCTTGCCGTGCTCCAAGTAGCAGTACGCCACGCCGACGGCATCCGCACCGGCGGCCGCGGCGAGCCAGAAACACGCCGCGAGCGGCAGGACCATCAGCGCGCCGACAGCGCGTCGTGTCGATCTTCCACCGGTCATGTGATTCGCCTCCGGAGACCTGATGCGCGGCGTGACTCAATTGCACCCAGTTGCGGTTAGTGGTTGCAGGCTCCGAACCAAGATACCATGCGAGCCGGCGCCGAGTCCTGTGCCCTGAATCCCCCGCGAAAACGCTGGGTCACTGGCGCGAACACACATCGTGCAGCGGTTCCATCCGCCGCTCACGCTCAGCCTCCGTGCGGTCCCGTCGTGAGCCGGATCTCGCGGGTCTTCTCACCGTTGACGAAGGCGACGAGCAGGCGACCGCCAAGGGCCTGCACATACGCCTGGAGGGTCGACAGGCGAGCGTTCGTCCGCCGTTCCAGCTTGGACACGTCCGACTGAGTCATTCGCAGGCGGCGCGCGACCTGCTCCTGGGTAAGGCCGAGTTCGCGTCGCAGCGCCGCCAAGGTGACCGGCTGCGCGTTTCCGGCAATCTGCTCCACGGCCGGCGCTGCCGCTGCGCGTACCCGACAGCGGTCGATCCATGCGCGCCACAATGGCGAGGTGCCGTAACGCGGGTAGGCGTCGACGAGGCGCGCCACCGCCGTTGCGAGACGGCCGAACGGGTCGCCACGGATCGCTCTGGCCAACGGCTGCCAGTCCTCCAGGTCGCCTCGATCCAGGATGTCCGCGATCGCGACCAGCGGCATCTCTTCCGCGGGCACGTCCGCAGGCACCTCGCAATGACGGTGAGTCATGGGGCGTCCTGCGGTGATTGGGCGAGCCGATCGAGTACCCCGACCGCGATTCGATGACACCAGTCGGCGACGGTCTGCCAGTTCTGCCAACGCCGATCCAGCTTTCGATAGGAGGCGAGGTCCACGCTCGACAGATCGTCCGGGAGCGGCTCGGCGAGCTGCCTGGCGACCTGGGTTGCCACTCGCCGGCCGCCGGGTCCAATCTGGTCGGCGTAGTAGTCGTCCATGGAGACCACCACGGACACCGAGGAGTCCTCGCCTAGGCGGTCCGCGAGCGCCGCGCAATCCAGATAATCCCGGGTCGCATTGCGAATCAGGCACAGCCACGCCTTGATGCGGAAGATCTCCGCCAGCGTCGGCACCCGCAAGGCACGTTCCCCGACGCGCACCTGCTCCACCTCCAGCGGTCGCCGCCGGATCAGATTTCTCACGCCGGTCTCCACCCCGTCGAGGCGGCCCAGGATCAACACCGGCCGCTGCACGCGAGCGGTGATCCAGCCTTGCGTCGCCTCCAGGTCGGACAGGATCTCTTCGAAGCGGCTCCGCAGATCGGCCACGACGTGATCGTCATCGAGTGACACCCGGTGGCCGGCGTGGTGTGCCGCCGCCGTACCTCCCACCAGGACCGCGTCCGGCACCAGTTCCTGCAGGCGAGCGGCAGCCTCGAATACTGCCTGCATCTCGGGTGGGTTCACGAGTAGTGAGCTTACGCACTATTCCTGGATGACGGCAATACGACGTCATACGGCGCAGCCGTACAACCGCGACGAACATAGACAGTACAGTACTCCTATCCGATAGGCTCAGGATGGATTCCGACCCTGGACAGGAGGAAACGAAATGAATGCTGAACGACCGCCAGCGGCCGGCACCTATCGGGCCACGGCGTTTGCCGACGCGAAGCCCGAGCTCGCCGCACCCGGAGCCACACAAGAGCGCCTGGAACACCTGCGGGAGCACGGATTCGTCATCGTCACCGACTTGGTCGACAGCCCCTGGATCCCGATCCTGCGCGAGGCAGGCCGCCGCGTCACCGAGGCGTGTGCGCCCGCCAACGGCTACCGCACGATCGATTGCTCGAAGGGCTACGTGCACCGCACCGGCGACGATGAGCCGTGGGCGATCCGGGGCATCATCCATCCCGCGTTCGAGGAGCCCGGCTTTGCCGAGTTCCTCGGTTCCGAGGAGTTCCTGGACTTCGTCGCCGCCTGGTGTGACGGACTCGGCCCCGAGGACATGGTGATGAGCCCGATGCTGCTGTGGTGCAATCCGCGCGTGCGGGAAAACGGGCCCAGTTGGCACCGGGACGTGACCTGGTGGGGCACCGGGGAAAGCTACTTCGCCCAGCGCGAGGTCCGCGGCGAGGGGCCTGCGGCGTATTCCGAGGCGATCGAGAGAGTCCGCTGGAAGGAGATCCAGGAGAAGAACGAGGAGTCGATCGCGGAACGGAGCGGCGTAAGCATCTTCCTGGCACTGGTGGACGACGAGTGCCACGAGTTGATACCGGGCAGCCACCGGCGATGGCGCACGCCGTTCGAGCACGACGTGCTCCTGCCACGCGAGATGAAGGAGGCGGGTGTGCCGCACACGCCCAGTTGGAACGGGGTGGATCCGTTGCCCGGGCAGGTCGCGATCCGGCTCAGGCCGGGGGAAGCGCTCGTCCGCAACGGAGCCACGATCCACACCGGGCACACCGTCCCCGAGCGTGAACGGAATACCCTTGCGATCGGGTGGTCGAGGTGGCCGGGCCCGTTCACCGGCGATCCGTCGGTGGCGGACGTGCGCAATGCCTGGCAACTCGATCCCGCGGTGCGCGAGGCGCTGCCGCACGAGTGGATGAAGACCGCCTGGGACCGCTGGGCGGAAACCCAGAAGCTGGGGGACACGCTCGAGGACCGTTATACGGCGTTCGACATCGGTCGGATCAAGGCGGGAGCCAACACATGAGACTGCAGCACCAGACCGCCATCGTCACCGGCGCCGGCCGCGGCATCGGCCGGGCGACCGCGCTGGCGCTGGCCCGCGAAGGAGCCGGCGTAACGCTGGCGGCACGGACCGCCGCGGAGATCGAGGCCGTCGCCGAGGAGATCCGCGCGCACGGCCGCGAGGCGCTCGCCGTCCCCACGGACGTCGCCGACCAGGCGGCGGTGCGGTCGATGGTGGCGCACACCATCGACCGTTTCGGCACGGTCGACATCCTGGTCAACAACGCCGGCGTGGCCGGCACCTCACCGATACCGAACATCACGGAGGAACTCTGGGACCGCAACATCGCCGTCAACCTCAAGGCGGTGTTCCTGTGCACCCAGGCGGTGTTCAGTCACATGTGCGAGCGCGGCCGCGGCCACATCGTCAACGTCTCCTCGCTTGCCGGCAGGTACCCGTCAGCCAATTACGGCGCCTACGGCGCTGCCAAGTTCGGCGTGCGGGGTTTCACCGGCATCACCGGGCTGGAGGGGCGCCCGCACGGCGTGAAGGCCACCCTCGTGGAGCCGGGTCCGATGGACACGAAGATGCGCCGCGACCACCATCGGGACGAGCTGTCGCAGCTCGGGCAACCGGAAGACGTGGCCGACCTGATCCTGTTTGCCGTCACCCAGTCGTCCAAGGTCCACACTCCGGAGCTGCCGCTCTATACCACCTCGAGTCCGGAGATCGAGATGATCAGGCACTGGGAGTAGGCGTTGAGTTCGTTCAAGATGGCGACGATATCTGCCCCTCGCCCTCGGCATCCGATGCATCGGCAGTGATGCGCCGCGCGGATTTTATCAACTCGACCACCAACTCAGCCCGGAAATCACTGAGCCGGAACCCGTGGACGATGGCGTTTCTGTACTTCAGCATTTCCTTCAGAGTCTTGTACTCTTCCCGTGAGACGACACCATGAAACACCGCTTGGTCGAGAACGTAGCCAGGTCCGGTGATTCTGGTATCCGGCACTCCCTGCTCGGCAATCACTTCCCTGATGGTAGCTTCATGGGCCGACCATGCGAGCAAAGAAGGCTGCCTCTAGCAAGCCTGATTGGAGAGCCTTCTCAGCTTCCTCGATCCTGTGGAAGATGTCCTCACTCGCAAACGAATGAGCTCCTTCGGGTGAGTCCAGTTTTTCCGGCTCACTCACCAGGAGCAACTCGAAGGTCCATCCGGACTTCGACTCGATGCATCTTGCCAACTCGCCTATCTTGGGATCAGCGGCCAGTGACGAGCGCGACTTGACTGCAATTACCTTCACTTCACCGCCCTTCCGAACAAGCAAGTCAGCAGTGAATCCCGGCAAGAAGTCGAGCGGGTCCTGTATGAGAACCTCGTATCCCTTGCCGCGGTACTCTTCCGCGGTCTTTTGGGTGAGGAGATACTCGGAGGTCGTTCCTTGCGCTACCATCTGCCACCCCCGGCTTGGCTCATTGTCCACCGCGATGTGAAGAAACTGCTCTGAGCGCCGGAGAGTTTCCAGTAATACCGATGAGGGGATTCCGAATTCGAAGATCGCCGTTCAGGTCTCTCTTACGGCACAGCGAATCGGAAACTTGCCCATCGTCCGAACAAACCAGTCCTTTCAGCCCGGCTTATTCGCGTAGGAGAGGAGAAAAAGTAGGCGCGTCCGCCGATTTGCAGTAGAGTCAAGGTGTTATGAAAAACGCCACCGCAAAGGACGAGACACGCCGTGGGTGAGACTCTACCGATCTTCTCGACGACCTTCAACCGCTCGGCGCAGATCGAGGCGCGAGCGGATCATCTGAGCGCCGACACCGGTGCGCTGCTGCTGCGCGAGATCATGGAACGCACCGGCATCATCGAGTGGATGACCGAGCGGCTGGCCGATCCGCGCAATCCGCACCTGATCACCTATCCGCTGGCCGACCTGCTGCGGACCAGCCTGCTGATGCTGGGTCAGGGCTGGCGCGACCAGGACGACGCTGACCGGCTGCGGCATGACCCGAGCCTTCGGGTGGCCAACGACAGCCGCCGCGGCACGGCCGCCCTGGAGCAGGAAAGCGTGCTGCCCTCGCAGCCGACGCTGTCGCGGCTGCTGGACGTGTTGAGCGGTCAGGCCAATCAGGAGGTGCTGCGCGAAGCGGTCATCGAACAGGCGCTGCGCCGGCTGGAGATGAGCAACCAGGGCCGGCGGTACAAGCGGTTGATCGTCGACGTGGACGGCCTGCCGGCGCAGGTCCACGGTCAGCAGGCCGGCAGCGAGTACAACGGGTACTACGGGCAGCGGATGTTCCATGCGCTCATCGCCAGTTGCGCCGAGAGCGGCGAGATGCTGGGCGGTACGCTGCGGCCCGGCGCGGTGGGGTCGACCGACGGGGCGCTGGAGTTCATCCAGGCGGTGCTCAAGCGCGTGCGGCGCGTGTGCGAATCGGTGCTGCTGCGCATCGACGCCGGCTTCGCCGACGGGCGCACGCTCACGGGCCTGGAGTCATCGGGCATCGACTACGTGGCGCGGCTGCGCAACAACGCGGTGCTGGACCGCATGGCGCAGCCGTATCTGCGCCGTCCGCCGGGGCGCCCGCCGTGCGAAGGGCGGGTGTGGTGCCATGAGCTGCGTTACCAGGCCGACTCCTGGGAGCACGAGCGGCGGGTGGTGCTGGTGGTGGTGGAGCGGCCGGGCGAGTTGTTCGTCGATCACTTCTGGTTGATCACCAACCTGAGGCGCGACCGCTACAGCGGCGCGCGGCTGCTGGGGCTGTACCGCATGCGGGGCAAGGCCGAGGGGCACCTGGGCGAGCTGATGGACGTGTTGGCGCCGGCGTTCTCGTCGGTGCCCCGTCCGAAGAGCCACTACCGGGGCCGCCGCCTGGAGGCCGTCACCCAGCCGGAAGAACCAGGAGTGCGGGCGCAGAACGAGACGCTGTTGCTGTTGAACCTGTTGGCCTACGAACTCCTGCACGCCGGGCGCTGCGTGATGGAGCAGGCCACCGGCACCGGCTGGAGTCTGCGCCGGTTGCGCGAGCGGATCCTGCGGGTGGCCAGCCGCGTGGTCCGCCACGGGCGCAGGCTGACATTCGTCATCGCCCAGGACGCGGCCGCCGATTGGCTGCGGCTGTGGGGCAAGCTCAGGGCGCTCGACTGGGCTCCGGGCTGATCCGCAGCCGCACTCCGATCCGCTCGCCACGTCCTCCTACTACGGGGCGTGCTGTGTCCGGCTCATCGCTCGGCACCCCTCGCGCACCGTCTGAGGCGGCCAATTGCGGCCCACCGATCGCCCGCCAAGCCTCCCTGCGATCACGAGCATCAACCTCCGGCCCCGCCGGTTGCCGATCCGACCCTCGAACCGCCTCCGAGCCTCAATTCAGCCAGTTTTCGGCCCGCGGCGCGAATAATCCGGGTTCAGCGCATCCAGATTGGCTTTGGTAGATTGTCAACATCGATTGACGCGCCATTGTCACAAATACGCAAGGGTCACCATGATCTCGCCGACAACCGGCGGCTCCGTAACCTCCGACTCGCTGGATCCGCACCTCGCCGCGCGGCTATCACCGGCCGACTCCTCATCGCCGCGACGCTCCGCGCGACATATGTTGTCCGCGTCGCATGTTGCCAGCTCGCCGGCGGCCGTGTCGAGCCATGCTTGACGCCGGTCGTGTCTCACTTTGAATTCGCGCCGGCCGCCGGCAGCGCGTCAGTCGCCGGGTCGCTCCGACAACGTGACGACGACGGCGACGGTGGGCGTAGCGGCACCTCGAACCACAGTGTCGCCCTGTCGGGTGGGCGCAGCGTGTACCACGCGACCAGCGGCGACCGCGGCGTCGGATGGGTTCGGGTCAGCGTGATCGTCGCCTCGTCGACGGCGATCGTGTAGGTGCCGCGCTCGCTCCACCGCGTCGGTCTCCGACGTGTACCCTGGTAGCCACGCGCCTCCTACCTCGGCGGCGGGTCCATTGCTTTCATTTCCAACACCGGTTCTCTGGTGAAATCGTCGTATCGTGGCTCCCGCCCGAACTCCCACATGATGTCTGCGTAATGCCTTCCGAGTGCTTGGTGGTAA
The DNA here is from genome assembly GCA_028820215.1 of Spirochaetaceae bacterium. The sequence goes on from JAPPKD010000056.1 coordinate 26,060, forward strand.
TCGGCGAACGGGTTTTGTTCGCTTTCAGCAATCGCTCGCAAATTCGCTAACGCAAAGGCCCTGTTGGCGTCGGCTTGATATAGCACTGCCTCCCTTTCATCGGCACGTACAAATCTGCGAACGATCCATCCGACCGCGTCGTCAAGCTCTCTAAGCTGACTGCTGATGCCGGACAGAACGCCGTCCCTGGCGTTGTTCTTTGCTTGCATCGAGAAGACGCTGAGGTCGGTTGCGGTCGTTCTGTCGTCGATCTCACCGAGACGCTCTTTGATGTCCACCAGATCAGACCGCGGGGCGTAGATACTGTCGACGGCTCTTTCGATCTCACTGAGACGTTCCTCAACGCCTGACAGATCGACCTCGGCAAAGATATTGTGGATCGTCGCCACCGTCGGGGCGATGTAGATCAACGCTCCCACCGCCGCGGCTGTCGCCGTCGAAGCCAGTGCGGAATTGACGGCCTCCAGGATTGCCTGGACAGTCGGCAGCCGTTCCTCCTTGCGCCTCCGCCACTTCAAGAAAATGTTGCACAACTTCACCAACAACCCGGCGACGGCAATCCACGGTCCGACCGGCGCCACCGCGGTCAAGATGGATTCCACGTTCACGATCGACCCTCCCCCGGTCCATACGGGCTAACCGATCACATGCACGCCTACCACTGAACGACCTCGACGACGTGCCGTAGCGTCCTGATGCGGAGTGTGCCGAGCGGCACACCTGTCGATCCGTCGAACCTGGCACGGACCCACTAATGAGTCCACTGATCCGCGCGTATGACTAAATCGCCGTTCGTGTCCACCCCTGTCAACCCCCATCGAGACGATGGAGCATTTCAAACTGCGACACTACCTTGACGCAGCGTTCCGACACCCCGGCCAGCTTCGACGTCGAAGTGCCAAGATCGTCATTCCATGCTCGTTCACGGACCCGGCCGACATCGCCGCAATGAAGATGCCGGCCGACAGCGTGATGCTGTGGCGGCCTAACCCTCCTGCACAGCGTGACGCCCAACCTGTCCGCCACCCAGCGCAAGGCGATCTACGTGAGCTATACGCCGCGCTAGGGGCGGCTCCAGCACGGTTGGCTGGCCGACTCACAACCTCCGCTTCAGCGGGTCAAGGCGACGATCGAAGAACGTCGTCCGGGGACCACCAAGCGCGATCAGGCTCGCTCAGCAGGATGCTTACATGGCACGATCGCAAGTCAGGAGATGCTGACTCGGTGAGCACGCGGATCAACTCACGAGGCCCGAGCTCGGACGGAGCGGGAGCCGACAACGCACCGACGCTCGACGTCTTTGCGCTCCGCGACGGCGTGGTCGAGGAGTACCGGCGCTTCGCCACCTCCTTCACTACGATTCACGCTGCCGACATCCGCGAGCAGGTTGAGGCGATCTATGCAGAGAATCGCTACTGGCCCGAGCCGCTGATTCAGATCAACCCCAGCTACAAGCGCTCGACGGACGTCGGCACGCTGGTTGTGGACGGCGTCCTGCATCCCGGTTGTGCGGACATCTTCCGCGCGGACGGTCGGCCGCTGGTCCTCTACAAGCACCAGGAGCAGGCGATCGCGCTCGCCGCCGAGGGCGAGAGCTTCGTGGTGACGACCGGGACGGGATCCGGGAAGTCGCTCTGCTTCTTCATTCCCATCGTCAGCCACGTGCTGGCCACGCGGCAGACGACCCAGCGGCGCACGCACGCCATCGTCGTGTACCCGATGAACGCGCTGGCGAACTCGCAGATGGAGGAACTGAGCAAGTTCATCGACCAAGTGCCCGGAGAACCGCCGATCACGTTCGAGCGCTACACGGGCCAGGAGGACCGGGACAAGCGGAGGCGGGTTGCGGAGGAGCCCCCGGACATTCTCCTCACCAACTTCATGATGCTGGAGCTCCTGATGACGCGGCAGGACGAGCTTGACCGCCGGGTCATCGGCAACTGCGCGGGCCTTCGCTTCCTGGTCCTGGACGAGTTGCACACGTACCGCGGCCGCCAGGGCGCGGACGTGGCGCTGCTGGTGCGCCGGGTCCGTGAACGCCTCCAGCCGGAGAAGCTCCTGTGCATCGGCACTTCGGCCACGATGGCGAGCGAAGGATCGCTGGAGGACAAGAGCCGGGTGGTCGCGGGCGTGGCCGCGAAGCTGTTCGGAGTCCCGGTCGCCGACAGCAACGTCATCGCCGAGACGCTGGAACGCACCACGGTTTCGACCGCCACGGCCGACTCGGTACGGCCCGACCTCGGCGCGGCCATCGACGCCGGCGTCGCGGCGGACCTCTCCGACGCGGCGCTGCGGGCGCACCCGCTCGCGGTGTGGGTGGAGACGCGGCTCGGCATCTCGTTCTCGGAGGTCGATCAGCGCTGGGTCCGGGCGAAGCCGATGACGGTGACCGATGCGGTGGGCCGGCTCGCGGCGGAGGCGGGTCGCCCCGAAGCCGCCTGCGGCAGGGCGCTGCGCGATCTTCTGCTCGTGTCGAGCATCCCCGAGCAGGTACGCACCGAGAACCCCGAGGCACGCGAGGACAGCTTCTACTCGTTCAAGCTCCACCAGTTCATCTCGGGCGCCGGCCACGCTTACGGGACGATCGAACCGCCCGGCACACGCAAGGTGACCGTGGATGGCCAGCAGTTTCTTCCCGGCCACGCTGGCAAGCGTCTCTACGCCCTGCACTTCTGTCGCGAGTGCGGGCACGAGTATCACCCGGTGCGGCTCGCGGAGCAGGAGGGCGAGGAGGTGTTCCTCGCGCGTGACATCGACGACGCTCCACCGACCCGGCAGGACGAGGCCGACCAGGCGCAGCTCGAGGACGAGGTTTTCGGCTTCCTGACGCCCCACCCGCCTGACGATCCCGACTTCACGTTCGCCGACCGCGACGATGACTACCCGGAGACCTGGCTGGAGTTCGACGCCGGAGGCAACCCGCGGCTCAAGAGGTATTACCGCGACGCGCGCGCGCGGCGCGTCCAGGTCGCACCCGATGGCCACGTCGGCGCGGGGACGACGGCGTGGTTCCTGCCCGGCAAGTTCCGACTGTGCCTGCGCTGCCGAAACACTCAGGGCGGTGCGGCGCGCGATCGCACGCGCCTGGCCTCGCTGTCGGCGGAGGGGCGCAGCTCGGCGACCACCGTACTCGTCGCCAGCACGCTGCGCTGGATGCACGGCGTCGAGTCGGGGATGCGCCGCTACACGCGAAAGATCCTCGGCTTCACCGACAACCGCCAGGATGCCGCCCTGCAGGCCGGTCACTTCAACGACTTCCTGTTCGTCAGCCTCGTGCGCGCGGGGTTCCTCGGGGCGCTGCACGACGCCGACCCGAACGGGCTCCGCAGCGACGCGCTGGGCGTCGCCGTGCAGCGCACGCTGGGCTTCGACCGGTCGGACGCGCAGATCCGCGCCGAGTGGCTGCTGGAGCCCGCGCTGCGCGGCTTCAACTTGCAGGAGGCCGAGGGCACGCTCCGGCAGGTGCTCGCCTACCGCGTCTGGTTCGATCAGCGGCGCGGCTGGCGTTACACCAACCCGAACCTGGAGCAACTCGACATGGTCCGGGTGGAGTACCTCGGCCTCGACGACCTGGCCGCGGACGACGAGCTGTTCGCCGACTCGCACCCTCTGCTGCAACAGGCCGGCCGCGCGGTCCGCACAGCGGTCTATCGCGAGCTGCTCGACCACATGCGGAAGTGGATGGCGATCCGCAGCCAGGTGCTCGACGCCGCGGTCATCGAGCAGTTGGTGGCGAAGTCGCACAGCCGCATCCGGTCGCCGTGGGGACTGCACGACGACGAGAATCCGCGAGGCGCGCGCTGGCTGATGGTGGTCGCGCCCACGCGCCGGGCCAGCACGCTCCGCGACACGGATCTGATCGTGCGCGGCGGATCCCGAAGCGGTCTCGGACGGACGCTGCGCTCGACCACGCTTTGGGACGGCGACGCATCCATCCGCGACCTGAAGTCGAAGGAGTTCGACCGGCTCGTCGAGGATCTTCTCCGCGCAGCCGCGACGCACGGCCTGGTGTCGGAGGAAGGCACGCCGTTCGACCAGCCCGGCTGGCGCCTCAACGACGCCTGCGTCCTGTTCCGATTGGGCGACGTGTCGGCGGACGGCGGCGATTCCCGGCACAACGTCTTTTTCCGCGACCTGTACGCCAATCTCGCGACGATGCTGAGCGTCCCGATGCATCCGCTGTTCGGGTTCGAAGCGCGCGAGCACACCGCCCAGGTCGATCCCGACAACCGGGAGATCCGGGAGCAGCGCTTCCGCTTCGGTAAGCGGGAGCAGGATGAGCTTGCCGCGGGCGAGCAGCGGCTCCGCGAGGCCGGCGAGGCCAATCGGTTCCTGCCGGTGCTGTTCTGCTCGCCGACGATGGAGCTCGGCGTCGACATCGCGGCGCTCAACGCCGTCCACCTGCGCAACGTGCCTCCGACGCCGGCCAACTACGCCCAGCGCGGCGGCCGCGCGGGCCGGAGCGGACAAGCCGCCCTGGTGATCACGTACGCTTCTTCGCAGAGCCCGCACGACCAGCACTTCTTCCACGACCCCAAGGAGATGGTCCACGGCGAGGTGCGCGCCCCGGTGCTGGAGCTCGCCAACCGGGACTTGCTCGACAGCCATCTGCAGGCGGTCTGGCTCTCCTGCGTCGACCAGCCGCTCGACCCCTGCATCGCGGAGTTGCTCACCCTCGAAGACGCCAGCCGGCCCCTCGACCCGGACCTCCAGGCCGCACTGCAGGAGAGCCGCGTCGCCGACCGCGCAGGCGAACGGATTCGGCGCGTCCTCGACCTGGTCGCGAGCGATCTCACGCCGGAGACCGCGCCCTGGTACCCGGGCCGGGACGCCTACGCGGCCACCGTCATGGCGTCCGCCGCCGAGCGCTTCGACGGCGCGTTCCATCGCTGGCGCGACCTCTTTGCCGCGGCCGAGGAGCAGCGCGACGCCGCGCGCCGGACCATGGACGACTACTCCACCCCCTACCGGGAGAAGCGGGCGGCGCAGACCCGGCACGCGCAGGCAGTGGACCAGCTCAACCTGCTGCAGCGTGGGACCAGCGCGCTGTCCAGCGACTTCTACACCTACCGCTACCTCGCCACCGAGGGTTTCCTGCCCGGGTACAACTTCCCCCGGCTGCCACTGCTCGCCTACGTCCCGGCGGGCCGGGATGGCCGCGGACGGCAGACCTACCTGCAGCGGCCGCGCTTCCTCGCGCTCGCCGAGTTCGGCCCGCGCAGCCTCGTCTACCACGAGGGACGAGCCCACCGGGTGGTGCGCGCGCTCCTGTCGCTCGGTCACCGGGATTCCGCGACACCGGACACGCAACTGCCCACCATGGCGGTGCGCGTCTGCGCGAGCTGCGGGGCGGGCCACTTCGGCGACGATCGGTCGACGTGCCACTCCTGCGGAGGGTCGCTCGGCAGCGCGGAGGTGCTCGGCAACACGTACCGGATCGAGAATGTCGCCACGCAGCCGGCCGAGCAGATCACCGCGAACGACGAGGAGCGCCAGCGCCAGGGCTTCGACCTGCAGACGACGTTCGAGTGGGCGATCCGCGACCAGGAAATCGACGTACGGCGCGCGACGGCCCGCGACGAGGACGGTGAGATCGTGCTCCTGGCGTACGGCGCCGGGGCGACGATCACGCGCCTCAACAAGGGGCTGCGCCGGAGAGCCGACAAGAAGGTGCTCGGCTTCCGCATCGATCCGGTGTCCGGGTACTGGGCCAAGAACGAGGACGACGCGGACGAGAATCCACTCGATCCTACCGCCTCGCCGCGGCAGTGGATCGTCCCCAGCGTTCAGGACCGCAGGAACGCGCTCCTGTTTCAGCCCGCCGGCGACGACCTTTCGGAAGTCACCATGGCCACCGTGCAGCACGCGATCCTGCGCGGCATCGAGGCGATGTTCCAACTGGAGGAAGGAGAGATGCTCGCCGAACCGATGCCCACGCGCGAGGTCCGCAACGGCTTCCTGCTCTACGAGGCCACCGAAGGCGGCGCCGGCGTGCTCACGCGGCTGGTGAGCCAGGAGAACAGCCTCGCCGAGGTGGCGCGCACGGCACTGCAGATCATGCATCTCGCGGCCAGCGAGGATACCTTGCCGGAGTCCGCGGCGGGCCTCTCCGACGACGGGACGGCGTGCGTGGCCGCCTGCTATCGGTGCCTGATGTCGTACTACAACCAACCCGACCACGAGATTCTCGACCGCCGGGACGAGGACGCTCGCTCGCTGCTGCTGCGCCTGGCGCGCGCCCGCACGGTGGTACCCGCGGACCAGCCGTCGGACGCGCCGCAACCGGGCGACGGCGAAGACGCGGGCGAAGGCCGTTGGCTGGCCGAAGCGTTGCGGCGCGGAATCCCGGCGCCGGATCCGGAGCCGCTGGCGGCCCAGGACCGCTCCGTGCGCTGCGTCTGGCGCAAGCACTACGTTGCGGCGGTCATCGGCGACGCCGGCGGTCCCGCCTTGCAGGCGCTGGATGACCTTGGCTTCGAGGTCGTTCGATTCGACGATCCCACGAGCTGGAACGCTGCCTTCACGCGGCTGGCTGCCGCCTTGGGGCAGGCACCGTGAGCGCCCCCTTCTACGCGCCCGGCAGCCTGGTGAGCGCACGCGGGCGGGAGTGGGTGGTGCTCACCGGAAGCTCGGAGGAGACGTTGCAGGTCCGTCCGGTGACCGGAACGGATGAGGACCGTACGCTGATCCACCTGCCGCTGGAGGCGGAGCCGGTGCGCGAGGCGCGGTTTCCGTTGCCGAGCGCGCAGCAGCTCGGCGGGCACGACTCGGCACTGCTGCTGCGCGACGCATTGCTGCTCTCGCTACGGCGCGGCGCCGGACCGTTTCGGAGCTTCGGACAGATCTCGGTCGAGCCGCGCGCCTACCAGCTCGTGCCGCTGCTCATGGCGCTCAAGCTCGATCCGGTGCGCCTGCTGATCGCCGACGACGTCGGGGTTGGCAAGACGATCGAGGCACTGCTGATCGCCCGCGAGCTGCTCGACCGCGGCGACATCGAGCGCACCGTGGTCCTGTGCCCTCCGCACCTCGTGGAGCAGTGGGTCACCGAGCTGGAGGTTCGCTTCCACCTCCGCGCCGCGGCCGTCACGGCCCGGAGCACGCGCCGCCTGGAGCGGGGCATTCCGCCCGGCGCCAGCATCTTCTCCGAGTTCCCACACACGGTCGTCAGCCTCGACTACGTGAAGACCCGCGAGCGGCGCGACCACTTCCTGCACGCGTGTCCCGACTTCGTGATCGTCGACGAAGCGCACACCTGCGCCGCCGCCGGCCAGCGCCGGCACCAGCGGCGCGAACTGCTGCAGGGTCTGGCCCGCAGCGAGTCGCGACACCTCGTCCTGCTCACGGCGACGCCGCACAGCGGCGACGACGCCGCGTTCTACCGGCTTCTCGGCCTGCTGGAACCGGACTTCGAGCGCTTGGCGGACGCCACGGGTACGGCTCGCGAGCGGCTCCGCACCCGTCTGGCGCGGCACTTCGTGCAACGGCGGCGGCCCGACATCGCCGAGTGGCACGACGGCGACATCTTCCCGCGACGCGAAACGAGGGAACTCACCTACCAACTCACCGGGGCCTGGGAGGCATTCTTCGACGCCGTCCTCGACTATTGCGCCGAGGTCGTGGAGACGGGCGCCGGGAACGAAACACGGCAGCGCCTCAACTTCTGGGGAACGTTGGCGCTGCTGCGCTGCACCGGGTCGAGCCCGGTCGCGGCCGTGCTGGCCCTGCGTACCCGCGCCGGCGAGGATCTGGGCGACGAGACCCGCGAGGATCTTCTCGACCGCATCTTCGACGGTGAGGACGACGCGCTGGTCGCGGACGACGTCGAGCCCGCGGTCGGCGGCGACAGCCCGGCGCTGGCGCGGCTGATAGCGCAGGCGGAGAGCTTGGCGGGCCAGAGCGGCGACCCGAAGCTCAGGACCGCCTCGTTGCACGTCGCGGAGCTGGTCGCCGATGGGTTCAACGTGGTGGTGTTCTGCCGCTTCATCGCGACCGCCCACTACGTGGCCCGCCACCTGCGCGAGAGCCTGAAGGGCGTTGCCGTCAGCGCCGTGACCGGCGAGATGCCGCCCGAGGATCGCGAGGCGTGCGTGGCGCTGATCGGCGCCACCGAATGCGCCCGCGTCCTGGTCACCACCGACTGCCTGTCGGAGGGGGTCAACCTGCAGGATTCCTTCGACGCCGTCGTGCACTACGACCTGTCGTGGAACCCTACGCGCCACGAGCAGCGCGAGGGCCGGGTGGATCGCTTCGGCCAGCCGAGCAGAACGGTGCGCGCCACGCTGCTCTACGGCGACAACCCGATAGACGGCGCGGTGCTCCAGGTCATCCTGCGCAAGGCCGCCCGCATTCGGGAGGAGCTCGGCGTCCCCGTGCCGGTGCCGGACGAGGGCCACTCGCTCACCCAGGCGCTGCTCAAGGCCGTGCTCCTGCGGCGGCGCGGGCGGTCCGCCGCGGCCGAAGGGCGACAGCTCGAACTGTTCGAGAGGCAATGGGAGGACACGACGGCGAAGGCGAGGAGGAACCGGACCGTGTTCGCCCAGCGGCGCATCAGGCCTGACGAAGTGCTGCCGGAGTGGCGCAAGAGTCTGGCCGCGGTGGGCAGCCGCGACGACGTGCAACGCTTTGCCGGTCGAGCGCTCGCCCGGCTCGGCTCCGGGCTCGAACCGCAGGGCCGGGCATTCAAGGTCCCGACGGCACCGCTGCCGGCGGAGGTGCGCGAGCGTCTGGAGGCCGAGGCGATCGCGGGTACGGTGGCCGTGGACTTCGCCTATCCGTCGGCGCCGGGATGCCGTCCCGTCCAGCGCAGCCATCCGCTGGTCGCGGTGCTCGCCGAGACCCTGCTCGCGCGCACCCTCTCGGTCGACGACGGTGCCCTGCCCGAGGACCCCTCGGTGCTCGGCCGGGTCGGCTGCTGGATCTCCGCGGGAGTAAGCGCCCGCTTCACGGTCGTGCTCCTGCGGCTGCGCCACCAGCTCCTGACGCGTGCGCAGCATCGGGAGACGACGCTGATGGTAGAGGAGGCGGCCGCGCTGGCCTGGAGCGGCACCGGAGTCGCAGACCCGATCATCGAGCCCGATGCCCTGTCGCTGCTCGACGATGCCCCGGCCGGCGACCCCCCACGCCACGTGCGAGAGCGGGAGGTCGCACGTGCGCTTGCTCTTCTCCGGGAGCGCGCGCCAAGCCTGGAGGGTTTCGCGGCGGCGCGCGCCCGTGTCTTGCTCGACGACCATCTGCGGGTGCGCGAAGCCAGCCGGGCGACCGGGAGCACCTCCGTGCAGGCACTCCCGCGCCCCGACGTCATCGGCGTGTACGTGCTCCTGCCGCGGGTGGACTGACCGTGCCCCAGTCCGAACCGGTCGGTCAGCGAGGGAAACCGGCATATCGATTCTCATCGTCGTCTTGGTCGCGGAGTGACCGTGCGGGCGGGGCTCGGCTGGCGTTCGATTCCCTGGCGATCGAGGGCGGCATCATCGGCGCCGACTGGCTCGGCAAGTTGGCTCAGCTCCGGGCCGCGGCCCAGGAGCCGGACGACTACCGCATCCCGAAGGGCCTGGAGATCCGCGACGAGATCGCGCGCGGCTGGCGCATCGCCCAGGCGTGCTTTCAGGACCTGGAAGCGGGTCGCGCCTCGGGAGGCGACGCCCGCGCGCTTGCGGAGCGCTTCCTGGAGGAACTGCTCCGCGACGCGTTCGGGTTCGCGTCCCTCATGCGCACTGCGCCGCGGACCATCGACGACCGGGTGTATCCGGTTCGCTTCTTCGCCCTCGACCGTGTTCCCGTCGTGGTGGCCCCGGCGGGAGCGGGCCTGGACGCCCCCCTGCCCGAGCTGGGAGACGACCACCGCCGCCGGACCGCGTTCGGGCTCCTCCAGGAAGTGCTGAACGCCTCCGACGCGGCACTCTGGGGTATCGCGTCGGACGGCCTCTCGCTGCGGATCGCGCGCGACAACGCGAGTTTGACGCGGCCGGCGTGGATCGAGGCGGACCTGAACAGGATCTTCACGGAGGACCTGTATCCCGACTTCGCGGCGCTCTGGCTCCTCGCGCACGAATCGCGCTTCGGCCGCGCCGACGCACCGGCCGCGACCTGCCCGCTGGAGACATGGCGTGAGGAGGCGCGCCAGGAGGGGACGCGGGCACGCGACAAGCTCAGCGACGGCTTTCAGCAGGCGCTCGAAATGCTGGGGCAGGGGTTCCTCTCGCACACCGCGAACGCCGACCTTCGTTCCGCGCTCCACGCGGGCGAGCTGACGACCGATCGCTACTTCGGGCAACTCCTGCGGCTGGTCTATCGGCTCATCTTTCTGCTCACGGTCGAAGAACGCGACCTGCTGCACCCGAAGGACGCGTCCGCCTCCGCGCGTCGGCTCTACGCCGACGGCTACGCCCTCCGGCGCCTGCGCGATCGAGCCGTCCGCCGGAGCGCCCACGATCGGCACGGCGACCTGTGGGACGCGGTCAAGATCGTCTTCCGCGGGCTTGCCGCCGGCGAGCCGCGTCTGGGGCTGCCGGCCCTCGCCGGCCTGTTCGCACCCGAGCAGTGCCCGGAGCTGGACGCGGCGAAGATCGACAACCGCGCGTTCCTCGGCGCCCTGTTCCACTTGGCGTGGCTGCGCGAGCCTTCGGGACTGGTGCGCGTGAACTGGCGCGACATGGGTCCGGACGAACTCGGCTACGTCTATGAGGGTCTGCTGGAGCTGGTTCCGCAGATCACGCGGGCCGGACGTTCGTTCTCCTTTGCGGGCGCCGACGAGAGCCGGGGCCACGCGCGGAAGACGACGGGTAGCTACTACACGCCGGACGAACTCGTACAGCTTCTGTTAACGAGCGCCCTCGATCCGGTGGTCAAGCGCACGATGGACGCTCATCCCGACCGTCCGGCCGACGCGCTCCTGGAGCTGGCGATCGTCGATCCGGCTTGCGGATCGGGGCACTTCCTGCTTGCGGCGGCGCGCCGGCTCGCCGATCACGTCGCGCGCATCCGAGCTGGCGCCACGCCCACGCCGATTGACTACCAGCGCGCGCTTCGCGATGTGGTCCGGCGCTGCATCTACGGCGTCGACGTAATCCCGCTGGCCGTCGAGCTGTGCAAGGTGAGTCTGTGGATGGAGTCGATCGATCCGGGCCTGCCGCTCACCTTCCTGGAGAGCCACGTCCGTTGCGGCAACTCCCTGATCGGCACGACCCGTGAACTGATGGGCGACCAAGTGCCGGACGCCGCGTGGGTGGCTCTGGAGGGAGACGACCGGAAGGTCACCCGATCGCTCAAGCGGCGCAACCGGGAGGAGATCGCTGGTCAGCGCAGCCTGCTGTTCGAGACTCGGAACGAGACGGACACGGTGCGCGATGCGATGCGCGCCGTCGAGCAGGCCCCGGACACGGATCCTTCCGCCCTGAAGGAAAAGCAGCGGAGGTGGAAGGCGCTCCTGGCTTCGGAGGCGTACGAGCACGAGAAGCTGGTGGCCGACGCCTGGTGCGCCGCCTTCCTTTGGCCCAAAAGCGAGCCCGGCCCGGTCGTCGAGGCCGCGCCCACGACCGCCGCGTGGCTCGCGCTCCGCGATGGGGAAACGTCGCCCTCCCCGGCGCTCGTCGAGACCACGCGGCGCATCGCCCAGGAGTACCGCCTGTTCCACTGGGAACTGGCGTTTCCGGACGTCGTGGCACGAGGCGGCTTCGATGTCGTGCTCGGAAACCCGCCGTGGGAGCGCGTCAAGCTCCAGGAGCAGGAGTTCTTCGCCAGTCGAGAACCCTCGATCGCGAACGCACGGAACGCCGCCGAGCGAAAGAAGCTCATCGCCGCGCTGCCAGCGACGAATCTCGTTCTTTGGAAGGACTGGAGCAGCGCAATGCGCGTCGCGCAAGGGCAGAGTCATTTTGTGCGGCAGTCTGGCCGCTATCCCCTTTGCGGAAAGGGCGACGTGAACACGTACGCGTTGTTCGCCGAGCACAATTGGAAAGCGCTGGCCCGTCGGGGCCGTGCGGGCTTCATCGTACCCGGCGGGATCGTCTCGGACGATACCACCAAGGAGTATTTCCAGGCTCTTGTCGATAGGAGCGGCCTTGCCAGCGTCCATCACTTCGAGAACGAAAGTCTCGTTTTCAAGGGCCTCCACCACGCGTATCGGTTCGTGCTGCTGACGATCGGGGAGTCGCGTCAGGCCGACCTCGTCTTCTATGCGCGGCGCGCAGTCGATCTCGACGACCGTTGGCGGCACTTCGCGCTGACTCCCACCGATTTCGCGACGCTCAACCCGAACACGCGGACGTGTCCCACGTTCAGGTCACGGCGCGACGCAAACATCAACTTGGCGATGTACCGCCGAGCGGGCGTGCTTTGGCGGGAGGGAGTTCCGGACGGGAATCCGTGGGGCTTGCGATTCCTCAGAATGTTCGACATGGCCAACGACTCGAGTCTGTTCCGCACGCGGGCGGAGCTGGCGGCGGCAGGGTGGAAGCTGGACGGGAACGGGTTCGAGCGGGACGGAGCGGCCATGCTGCCGCTGTATGAGGCGAAGATGGTCTACCAGTTCGATCACCGCTTCGGCACCTACGAGGGGCAAAGCGCGGCCCAGGCAAACCAGGGGAAGCTTCCAGAGCTCGACGACATCGCCCACGCCGATCCGTGGCGGGTGACGCTGCCGCGGTACTGGGTCTCCCAGGATGAAGTGGCGGCGAGGCTGGATGGCACCTGGGACAGGGGTTGGCTCCTCGGATGGCGGGATATCGCCCGCGCAAGTGACTCGCGAACGGTCATCGCGTGCATGATCCCGAGGGCTGCCGTGAGCGACAAGTTCTTGCTGATGATGCCGACTCCGCATCCACAACTCGTAGCCGGCCTCTACGCGAACTTGCTGAGCATACCGTTCGACTATAGCGCACGACAGAAGGTCGGTGGAGTTAGCCTGAAGTACTTCACCATGCGCCAGCTTCCCGCGCTCCCTCCTGGGGCATACGCGACGCGTGCGCCCTGGGCGCCCTCGATACGAATGCGTGACTGGCTCCTCCCGCGTATCCTGGAGCTCTCCTACACCACTTGGGACTGGAAAGCGTTCGCCGAGGATTGCGGTGACGACGGCCCTCCATTCATATGGGATTCCAAACGCCGTTTTCTACTTCGATGCGAAATCGACGGGGCATTTTTCCATCTGTACGGCATGTCGCGCGATGACACGGCCTACGTCCTCGACACGTTCCCGGTCCTGGAGCGGTCGGAGACCCGCGAGCACGGTGAATACTGGACGAAGCGTGCGGTGTTGGAGACGTATGATGCGCTGGCGGCGGCCGGGGAGGGTACGCCGTACGAGTCGCCGCTCGGACCGCCGAGGAGGGCAATTTGAGCCGATTCCGATTTCGTAAGATCCACCTCCACAACTACCGCTGTTTCGAGGACCTGAAGCTCTCACTCGCAGAAGACACCACTGTTCTGTTTGCCGAGAACGGCGGCGGAAAGACCGCGTTGCTCACAGCCCTCGCGCTGGGCATCGCCGTTTTTCAGAGTGGTGCACCGAGAGACCTCAAGATAGACCCTAGACGCGATCCCACGATGCGCACGCTCGACGAGAAGGGGCGCCGCGAGCCGGTCGGCCCGTGCGAGCTCGCGTGGACTGCCGCCGCGGACGAATCGGAAACCGTCACGTGGTCAACGGCGGTTCGTGCCGCTTCCAGACGCGCCACCAACAAGCACCAGGCGATCTTCGAGGTCATGGAGCGAGTTCGCGTACCCGGAGATCGGTGGCCGTTGTTCGCGTGGTACGGGGTCGATCGCTTGCGGCGCAACGGCGGCCGGCGTCGCAAGGTCGAGCGCACGGGGGACCGGTGGGAAGCGTACGACTCCTCGCTGGACCCGAATCTCGACGAGGCGCCGCTGCTTCAGTGGCTCCAGGACGAGATGCTCGGGGACGTCGTCCGGAGGCAGCACGACGAGTCGGAGCGGTTCTTCGACAAGGCCGTGATGGATGCAACGGTCCACGCGACCCCTGGAGTCACGAACGCCTGGTACGATCCGGTGGAGCAAGGTCCGAAGGTGCGGTTTGAGAACGGACACGTCGCTCCGTGGTCCGAGCTGTCCGACGGCTATCACGTGTTCATCGCGCTGGTCGCCGACATCGCCCGCCGAGCCGTCATGCTCAACCAGTTCGACGGCGCCGACGCGCCCGCGCGAGTGGAGGGGGTAGTGCTCGTCGACGAGATCGACCTGCATCTCCATCCACGATGGCAGCGAGTTGCGCTTCCGCGCCTTCGCAACGCATTTCCAAGGCTGCAACTCGTCGTCACCACCCACTCACCGCAGGTGCTGAGCAGCGTCGAGAACCGCCAAGTGCGCCGACTCGTGGACGGGGCGCTTCAGGAATACCCCGTGTTGGTCGAGGGCCGAGACAGCAACGCGATCCTCCGCGAATACATGCGCACCGAGGACCGCAGCGCGGAGGGTACCGAAGCGTTGCGGACGCTCCATGACTACATCGACCGGGGTCGCCGCGAGGAAGCCGAAGCGCTGTACCGAAAGCTGCTTGCTCGTTGGGGAGACCTCGACCCCGATCTGATCGAAGCCAAGGTGCTCCTGGACCTGGAAGAGTAGGGTGCGGAGCGTCTCGAAGCCCTGGCCTCCCGGAGATGTCTATCCGGACGGCCACGAGCCGGCGAGCCAACACGAGGCCGAAGCCTCATACCTTGCGGCGCTGCCGAAGGCACATGACCAAGTGTCCTTTGCGCGCTCGGAATTCGATGGGCTCGACAAGCACAAGCTCCGAACGGTGATGTCCCGCGAACAGCGCTCTCTGTGCGTCTACTGCGAACGACAGATTACCGAGAGCCACGAGACGCCTCGGATTGACCACTGGTACCCGCTCAGCCGCGATCCCGGTCTCGCCCTCCACTGGAGGAATCTCTATCTGTCGTGCCCCAGGCCCGAGACCTGCGACTCGGCCAAGGGCGACCACCCCTTTCGGTGGGACGATCCTGACTCCCACGTGCCCTGGCCCGTCGACCTTCAGTACGAGGACGTTGTTGGCTTCACCAGCCGTGGCGAGATCTACGTCCGCTTGGATGTGGCGTTGCCGGCTGCCACTCGCCGGGCGATCGAGCTTGCGATTGCGGACCGCACCGATGGCGCCCGAGTGCAGCGCAGCATCGTCAACCTGAACGATCCGGCGCTCGTCACGGCGCGACTGGCCGCGGTCCGCGGTGAGCGCAAACGCTTGGAGAGGGACTTCAAGAACAGTACCGCGACCAGGGACGACCGCGAGGAGCGGGCCTCGGAACTCCTCGGCAGGCGTCAGCTTCCCGAGTTCGTGAGTATCCGCGTCGCATGGCTTCGGAAGAGGCTCGGTCGAGGCCGGTGATGCTGGCGGCCGTCACGATCACCCGTCTCGAAAAGGCCGCCACTGACAACGGCTTCGATCTTGATCTGGGACCGGTCGCAAACTGGCTCTCCTTCGGCAGCAGCCAGACGTCGATGCGAGTTTGGCTCACGGCCCAAGGAGAGTCCCGGTTTCTTGCGGCCGTGTCGCGGGCCGACGTGCTCGACGGCTTGGCAGGCCTCGGCGTGCCGCCCACCGATCCGCTCCCGGGCGGTGCCGCCGACGCGCTGAGCGTCGACAACATTGCCGCACTTCACCACCTGCTGCGCCGCGCGTTCCAACTCTCGCGTACCCTGCCGGACGCGCTCCTCCGAGCCTTCCAGGACGAATCCGCGAACCTGCCCCGGACGACCGAAGCCGAGCGCCTGGTAGTCCAGCGAGTCGGTCAGGACGTCTTCCGCCGCGGCCTGTTCGAGTACTGGGATGGCCGATGCGCGATCACCGGCCTCGCCGTGCCCGATCTCTTACGCGCCAGCCACATCAAACCCTGGGCTGCCTGCAACACCGACGCCGAGCGCCTCGACGTCTTCAACGGCTTGCTCCTGGCGGCCCATCTCGACGCGGCGTTCGACGCCGGCTTCATAACGGTCGCACGCGACGGAACGGTACTCGTCTCGACCATGCTCCCTCCCGACGCCCGGTCAGCGGTCGGGCTCGATGGGTCACTGACA
Organism: Spirochaetaceae bacterium; assembly: GCA_028820215.1. The sequence continues at coordinate 42,089 of JAPPKD010000056.1, forward strand.
GTCCGCTCGCTGCACCACGCTCACGAGCGCTACTTGCGATCGCACCGGGCCACCATCTTCCGAACGAGTGCGGAGGCACATGCGTCATTGAGCCGTGCTCGACGATAGTACGCCGCGTACCCGGTGGCCAGAACCGGCGTCTGGCGAGCGGTAGGATGACGGCCAAATGAGGTGTGCGATCGCGGCCGAAGTTCCGTTCCCGCGCGGCGTGCCCCGCGAAGAAGACCTTCCCCGTGCGCCTCAGCTCGCCCGCTTCGTTCAGGTCGTCGGGCGCGCCCGGCTGCGCCGGAAAGCGGCGCGTCGACTACGAACACGTTGTCCGGGATCGTGTAGCTCATCGTGACGGTCAACCTGTCGGCGTCCCGGCCGTCGAAACATCGGCGCCACCGCGTTCGACGTGCGCGTGCAGCTCTCCGGGAACTCGGCCGTGTCGGTGCTCGTCCGCGTCGTCAGCGGCCGATTGGACGCCAGGAGTTCGGCGTTGACCACCATTCCCCACGCGTCCGCGTCGGTCTTCACCTTGCAGGTGTTGCCTCCCACCGCAGTCTGCTGGTCGAGTACGCGCGGCGCGTTGTTCGGGTCCGGGGTCTCGTTCCTCACCCACCGGTTCGAGAACCCGGCCGCCTCGTTCGCGTTCGCATCCTGCAGCCGCTTCGTCGTGTCCGGGGCGTCCGGGGCGTAGGTCAGCCTGAGGCCGGTCTCGCCGAACTTCACCGCCCGGCCCAGGGGTCAACTCCACCTTGGTCGCGTCGCCGGCCTTGAAGCCGAGCGCGGTGACCATCGGCGTCGGCGTGTCCTCGCCCGCGGCGGTGAGGTCCCCGGCGTCGGGCTTGTGGTCCGTCGCCAGCGCCTCGCTGAACGTCACCGTGAGCCTCGTGACGTTCACCGCCGCGGACGAGTACGCCGGGGCCGTCGTGTCCGACCGGACGGTGACCTGGCCCGCGTAGCGGTGGCTCCTCGTGCCGGCTCTGAACAACGCCACGACCCCAGTAGGTCTGACCGTTGGTCAGGGCAGCTCGGCTATCTATGGGTCGAGATCTTCGTGACGCTGGTCGTGCCGGAACCCATCTGCGGATACCAGTCGAAGTCGTCTTTTGTCCCCTGGTCGATGGACAGGTTCCATGAACTGACCGTGCCGCCGCCGGTGCGCTGCCACTCCACCGTCAACTGCCCCGAACCGGGATGCACGGTGACGGTGACCTCCGGGGAGCCGGAGCCCAATGTTTGATCGGACGCCAAGAGGGTAGCCCCCACGCGCTTGGGCGGCCGGCGGGGCGAAGCCCACCCGGCCCGGTGACTGCCAGACCGGAGCGACCTACCTATCGAACTCCTCGAACTCGCTCCCGAGACTCGGGTTCCCTTCGAGGCAGAGGCGGTCAATCAAATCCAGGGTATGTGACGCCCATTCGTCGTCCTGATGCTGCTGATACGTTCGGAACACCAGCTTCGCCGTTTCGAACGCTTCCGTCGAAGGATGGTCGAGAGATCGCTCGCAGACCATGCACGTCATTCCGGGCAAGCGGCCCCGTGACTTCTCAAGCGCTCGCGTGAGCCAGAACGCGCCTCCGGCGAATGCTCGGCTATCGCAGAACGCCTGGATCAGGTCTCCGTAGGCTTCGAGCGCTTCCTCCGGTAACCGGCTGAAGCAATCTGTAGTCGCTTGGCGTACTTCGTCGTCGTCGTCGTCAAAGAGAATGACAAGTCGAGCTTGGCACCAATCCCGGAACCCTGGCGCGGCTACATTGGCGGCGACCACCTGTGCCACGCCGCGTCGCTGCCGCGGCGCACCCTGCAACGCCTCGTCACCCAGATCCGCCGCGCTCTCGTGTACCATCGCGGCAAGGCTTGCGAGTGCGGCGCCCACCTCGCAGACTTCCGGTTCGGCGGAACGAAACATCCGCTCAACGATTGGACGCAGCTCCGGAAATGCGTCTTGTAGATGGCTACGGATAAACTCCGACACGTGTACCGTTGCCAACAAGCGATCCTCGGACAGGTTCAGGCTTCTGAACAGAGTCATGCCGAGCGCCGAGTCATAGACGGCGATGCCGCGGAGCACCCCCGCGACGCACGAGCGCACGGCGGCACTCGGGTCGCCAAGTATCCGATCAATCGTCGGACGCAGCCGCTGAATGTACGAAGCGTCGGCGAGGATGAGTCGTTGGATCGCTTCGGCCGCTCTTCCGCGCGTCGTATTGATCCCGTTCGTATAGATGTCGCCGTTGTGGTACCTCTGACCGCGATCGGCTTCTTGTTGCCAGAGTTCCTTGTCAGGATCCTCATGCTCGGTAGCGAGCCAATCGAGCATCTCCACCGCGTCCTTTGGAAGCGGCTCCTCGACACTCCCGAGGACGTCGGCAATCAACGTGCCGCAGGATTCTCGCGAATCCGCATATGCCTTTCGACAGACCTGGAGCTTGAGTACCGTCTCGCACTCGCCGTCTCTCAACGCGTCGAGGGTCCGTTCCAGATATACCGGGTTGGCATCAGCGGGAAACGTCAGGCTGAGGCGCGCGAACCGGTGTGGATCCTCCTTTGCGAGTTTCCCCAGCACTTGAGAGAGTTGGCGAGCACCTCCCCTGAGGGAGTGTGGCCGGGAACGCTGAGGCTCTTCCTGGCGGTGTTTCATGATTGCGTGTAGCCACTGATCGTCCGTCATCATGGCCGCGTCAGGCTCGGGAATCGGGGACGGCACAGCACGCACTTTCAATGCACGGGGAGGACCATCCGGTGTGCCAAACCGTCGCTCAAGCTCGCCGAAATAACGATTCGCACGGGCACTTCGTAAGTTCGTTGGGAAGGCGGAAAGCAGCGAGAAGCTCGTGCGGCCAATCTCATTGTACCTGAATCCGGCGCTCCTGTCTTCGGCTGTCGGGCGCTCGAACGGCTCTACGTAGTTCAGAATCAAGGATTCGATCCTCTCACGATTCTGTACGGTGCAATGGGGAATCACGGTCCGGATCAATTCCATAGTGGACCAGTGTGGGCTGTCGGAGTATCCGCATCGAAAACGCCACGGTTGTTCACACAACAGCAAGACCGCTTCGTCTGCGAAGCTTCCGGGTGCACCGGCGTATAGGGATTGCAGCAGGTAATTCGCTACGTACGTTGCACGACGACGCAACTCGGAGATGACGCTGCGAAGATCCTCGCTATCGTCATTTACGAGCTGCTTGAGTGCTTCCGACAGCGCGAATAGACATGCATCCTCACCTTTCGGGTGCTCGGTCTTGAAGAGCATTCCCCAAATCGAGTCGCACTTCGGGGGTTCCTCTGCGAACGCCGTCGAGTCGGAGAGGTCGAGTACCAGTGGGAGCACGTGCCGGACGAACGGAGACGGCGCACGGCTTGCGCATTCTTGAACTAGTCTCGCTGCGGTGTCGTCGAAGCCAATCAACCTGCTTTCGTCCAAGTCCTTGCCGGCCATGCGGATGACGGCACACCTCCGCCGGAGGATATGGACTACGGCCTGCGGTATCCACTCGGGACGATGCTCGCCGACACCGTAGAGCATCGACCAGATTGTGTTGTTCTTCACGATGTCGCGGCCGACGACGTCCATGGTGCCGTTGTCCACCAAGTGCAGCAGCAGGTCGAAATACGGGCGACTGGTGTGGTGCTCGGTCTTCTCCATGAGCGAACGAAGCCGCTTTGGCCACGTGTTACCACGGTCCGCGTACGGTCGCAGCAGAGCCGCCACCCGGTCCGGTGCGTGGGCGTGGTGAGCCCACAGGTAGTTCACTGCCATGTCGGCGAGGCGATCGTTGCCCGACGCGAGCCAGTCCTGAATCATCCCGCGCCCGTCGGCGTCCGCGAACCACGAAGTCGACCCGAAGAACCAACGCCATGCGAGGAGCGACAGCTTGTCCGGAGTCCGTGTCCCGTCCGGGACAGCCTGGAGCGCAGCAGCTGTCCACCGTTTCCAGAATGCCCACTCTTCGTCGGTGGGATCCGCAACCTCCGCTAGCAGGGCGAACGCAAGGTCCTTGATGTGTGTCCGTATTCCGGGATCTGACAGCATGTCTTCCAACTCCCGCAGGTACCGGCAGAAGTCGGCGTCGCGAAGATAGGCCAGTACCTGCCTGACCTGAGCGCGGCGAAAGAGATGCTGCTCTGACGACTTGAGGAAGGAAGTTATCGGATCCCGGCGATTCACGAACATTCGCGCGAAGCAGTAGTCGAAAAAGCTCTCGTGACCGAACCCGTAGCGGTGCCCATCCGAGGTGAGCACGCCCTCGGACGCCAGTTGCCGCACGTACGCAGATGGGATGCCGTCCAGCCTCTCCCTGGGTACTGAAATCCGTTGCTCAGCGTTCATATCGCCGCAGAGCGCCTCCATCACGGCCATCCAATCGTCCGTGCCGACTATCTCCGCTACGGTGCTCCGCTTGTTCTCCCAGTACCGGTCGAAGAGCTTGGTCGCCGTGTGGAATGGCGGTGCGATGGAGGGATCGAAACCAGCTTCCAGAAACAGGGAGAGATTCTGCGGCAGCCGCAGCAGCTCCAACTGCCGAGCGCGAAACAAAGCCGGATCGAAGCCGGCTCGTGTCAGAATCGGCGCTACTTCGTCACTTTGGAAGTCTGTCACGTCGATCCGATCATCATGGTCGTTCGGCAGCAGCCTCCGCAGCCGGGGATCTCTCTGCCAGTCGAAGGATCGGCACACCACGACGGTGTGAAGCGTCGTCCGCGCCCTCATTCCGCGCACTTCCTCGATCAGTCCCTCGACGAGATCGAACGCCGCCGAGCTTTGGCCCGACATGGTGCTCACCGCGTCCAACTGATCGACGATGAGAACCCCGGGCCGCCCCGTCCATTCGGCAGCGGCGGCAAGCACCAGCACCGGCGACTCTTCAAGACCAAGATGGAGACCGAGACCGGTAGTGGTGTGCACGGACGGGGGGATGCGATCGAGCCTGAACGCCAACACGGGTCGTCCTCGCTCACGTAGCCCCTCCGCCACCTCGACGACGCATGCCGTCTTGCCACCCCAGGCCTTCCCCGTGACTACACTGTCGGACGCAGTCGCATCCAGTCGTGAGAGGAGTGTCTCCGATGCCGATCGAGGCACGAGCTCGTGTTGTATGAGCCTGCGCCGCGCAACGTCCAAGTAGCGGTTTGTCGCTTCGTGGACCACGAGACCTGCGTTCCGAGGGTTCCTCACGCGACGCATCCAATAGGCGCTCTCGGCAAGCTCTTCGGTCAGCCAATGGCGCGTAATCGTGCGATGAACGGAGCCGTCCGCGATGGCACGCAGTTTGGTGATCACGCCATCGGGATTGGCAATGAACAGTGCCCGAGCAGCCCAGCGTACCTTGTCCCTGAGCTCACGCTCATCGACCGTTCGGACGTCGAGCCGTCGTAGGCGTTCGACCGCACTCTGAGGATCGCAGCTCCAGTCGGAAACCAGGGTCTCGAACCGTTTCTTGCGCTTCGTTTCGCCGACGAATTTGGCCGTAAATTCGTCGATGGACTCCGCGTCTTTTGCGGCCCGTTCCAGATCGTGCAGTTCACGGGCCTCGCTGCCCGACGTGAAGACGAACCTATTGTTGCCGTCTGCCAAAAACTCGCCGATGTAACTGATGAGACCCTCGGCACGTAGCTCAGCGAAGCTCCACTTTCCATCGTGATGGCTGCGTTTCACCTGATGAGCTGCCCGGTGCGTCCCTGTCGATACGACGAAATCCGCCTTATCGATGCCCGGGACCTCGATACGCAGCGTGTCCGTCTCGCCGTGCAGCAGCCGCAGTAATTCTGCAACTGCGCACCACGTTTCATAGCGATTGCCAAGTTTGGCTGCGGGGCCACCGGGAAGCATTATGAGTCACGAGTCCTTCGAGGGACGTCCAACCAGACGCTCATGCTCAGCGAGAAGGAAGCTCAGATAGCTGCGCGTGAGGTTGCAGTAGAGGCGTGCTTCACTGTGGGAAATCTCAACTCCTCGGCTGAGGTCGAGCCCATGCCTTACGCCGCCGCCAGCGGGTGCCGACAGGTACCCATGCATGGTAGTGAGCCAGCCGAGCACTTGATCGAGAGCAGGGCGTGTGCCCAAGTGGCGTAGTTCGCGCACAATCTGGTTGAAGTACGTGCCACCAATCCGGCCTGCTTCCGTGTTCACACCATGGAACGCCGTGGCGACCGACTCGAGAAGGAACAGGATCTCTTGGACTGCCTCCCGGTCGGAGCCCCGCTCCCACAGTTCCTCGGAACGTTCCAGCGAGCGTTGGAGCACAACCACCGCCTGTTCGGCCAAGGTGGGAGGGCTCTCTGGCACGGGAATGACGACAGCGGCATTCTCGGCGCCAACAGACTTCAGATCGGGCGGTTCGATCCTGAATGGCACGCCGTGCTTGGATAGCACGCCGTTCATGATGTCCGTATTTGGAACATCCAGACCCTGATTGCGCGACGCCTTCCAGCCGTCATAGAACGCCTCAATGAACAACGGAGGATTTCCCGTCGCGCCCTGCATGAGGCTAAGGAGGTCTGTCTCGGCCCAACTGGCGCTGGAACTCCAGTTGTCAGCGGCGCCACCTGCGCGCGCGAAGGGTGTCTTGAAGCGCTCCAGTGTGCGCTGGTACTGCTCGTCCTGCGCGGCCGTGCGTTTGATCAGGTCGAAGATCTCGTGTACGACATCGTTAGGAATCGGATCGTAGCCTGCGGGTGGTTCGAACCGCCAGGCGCCAAGGAAGTTCAGCATGTCGTTTGGCCCGCTCCGTCTCAGTTCTGCCGTTCGGCCGCATGCAGTGCCACAACGTGGATGAGCGGCGTAGCCGGCGAGAGCCGAAGTCTACCTCCCGATATTCAGTAGTGTCCGCACCCCGGCGACTGGGAACGTATTCCCGTTCGGATCCGCGTTGCAGGCCGTGTTTACGCAAGCACTCATTTCTGATTCTAATCGGCCGTGCGTGCGCCGGAAGCTCGTCGGCTTCGCGCACTTCCCCCAGGCAGCTACTCGAACGAGAAGCGGTGGAGGGTCGGCTCGAAGGTGCAGGGGTACTCGGGTCCCGGGCGCGTGACCCAGAAATGGTACTCCCCGGTGCGCGGCACCAGGAGGAAGCTGTACAGCGTGGCCAGCGGATAGTCTTCCGGCATCTGGTCGAGGTGCTTGCACACCGGCGACGGCGGCGTGTGGTCGCGCATGATGCGGCGCATCGCCTCCACGCTCGGGTTGGACTCGGCCTCGCCCAGCAGCCGTTCGATCAAGCGGTGGCGGGCGACGTGGAACTCGTGCAGCGGGGTCTGTCCCTGGATGGCCGCGGTCTTCTCCTCCACCGCCACGCCGTCGGTGGTGAAGATCCACGGCGTGTCGGTGCGCCGCACCGCGTAGGTGTTCTTGCTCTTCTCCACCGCGACCGCGTCGCAGTCGCCGTCGATCAGCACCAGGTTGCTCGGTCCCGTCATCGTGCTGTAGCGGTCGATCAGGTCCAGCGCCTCCGCCGTCGTGCTGCAGCAGCGCAGCACCAGGGGGCCGATGTCGACCCAGAAGCCGGCGTCGGTCTGTTCATGGGCGTAGGCGATGCTTGAGCCCTGGATCGTCAGCCCATGCTCGTTCACGGCCAGCGCCGTGCCCATGTAGCTGTGGCCCATCTCCTCCGGAAAGCGGAACATCACCGGATCGCCGAAGCCCTGCAGGCCCGCGACCGAACCGATCCCGGAGTCCATGTTGCGGCCCACGATCGGGCCCACGGGGCTCTCCTTGAAGATGACGCTGGTGCAACTGCCGGCGTCCGCCGGCGCGGCCTCGGCTTCGCCCGAGACGCGCAGGTAGACCAGCCGCCGATACTGGTCCTGGCACAGCAGGATGCGGCGGAAGTCGGTACCGAACACGTCGGCGATCCCCTTCGCCTCCCGGTCCTGGAACTGCGCCAGTCCCTGCATCTCCGGATACCGGTGCGGATCGAACGGCTCCGCGAGCCGCTCGCGGTGGATGTCGCCCACGGCGTCGAGCAGCCGCGGCTCCGTCCACTCCCGAACCCGCGCCACGTCCCGCTCGCGGCCCGCGAGGCGCGCCTGCTTGGCGAACGGTTCCAGCAGGTTCAGCTCCGGACCCTGCATGCCCTCCTCGTCGCCGAGCCGCTCCACCGCCTCCTTGTCGACCAGGCGGTAGAACTCGAATACCTCGCCGTGCGGCGCCGGGATCAGGCCGTCCTCCTGCCACGCCCGGGCCAAAGCGGCGCCGTTCTCGTAGCCGTCGCGTCGGATCACTCTGGTCTTCACCGCGAGCCTCCCGCAGCGCGCGACCGCGGCGCCGGGACGCGATTGGCCCGGCGCCGGCAGCGCGCGTTCTTACATCTGGTGGGACTGCAGCGGATGCTGCAGGTAGAACAACTCGGGATGGGCCGGGAACGTGTACAGCATGTCCCAGCCGTACAGGAAGGTTTCCGGCACGTTCATCAGGTTGTCCTTGATGATGAACACGGTCGGGAAATATCCGACCGTGCCGATCACCGGCAGGTTCTCCGACACCCAGGTCAGGATCTCCCTGCCCAGACGGATGCTCTCCTCCTCGTCGACCGTGGCCTTGAGCTGCTGCCAGTTCTCGTACATCTGCACCACGTCCGCGGGCGGCTCCTCGCCCTGCTCCCCGCCGGAGGCCAGCCACTTGGCCCACAACTGGCTCCACGCGTTGCCGGTGCTCGGCGTGGGGATGAGGTTGTAGGGATCGTTGAAGATCAGGAAGTCCGAGGACCCGTCGTGTCCCCAGGCGCCCATCTGCAGGTCGTTGGCGCGCACTCGCTCGCGATACAGCTCGATGTTCAGGACGTTGATCGACAGGTCCACCCCGATGGCGGCCCAGTACTCCTTGATCAGCTCCTCGAGCGCGGGCTGAATCGACGCGGTGAGGAACGTCCACGCCAGCCGCTCGCCGTCCGGGCGCAGGCGGAATTCGTTGTTCCTGTCCCACTCCAGGCCGAGCTCGTCCAGCATCTGGTTGGCCTGATCCGGATCGTACTGCGCCCACGAGTCGTCGTAGTCGGGGTTGTAGTACTTGGAAGTGGACAGCGCGTTGATCTGGGTCGGCTTGGCGCGTCCGAAGTACAGCACCTCGTTGATTTCGTGGCGGTCGATCGCCAGCGACAGCGCGCGGCGGAAGCTGACCTCGCGGAACAGGTCGCGCAGCACGTCATCCCCTTCCAGGGTCTGGTTGACCATCAGCGTGGGCGAGCTCTGGTTGGTGTACTGCCACAGGAACACCCGGTACTGGCCGCCCGCCTCGTTCTCCTTGAACATCGGGAACTGCTGGAAGTTGACGGTGTGCCCCTCGGCGGCGGCGAAATCGGCTTCACCGCTGATGATCTTGCCGTAGTACACCTCCAGGTCCTCCAGCCGCCGGCTCACGATGCTATCGATGTAGGGGAGCTGGTTGCCCGCGCTGTCGACCTTCCAGTAGTACGGGTTCCGCTCGTAGACCAGCAGATCGGTCTCCTTCCGGGTCTGGGTGTACGGGTTGAGCGTGGGCAGATCGGGCTTCATCGGGAAGCCGATGAAATGATGGTTGCGGTCGTTGAAGTACTGGTGCCAGGCGTCGAAGCCGGCCTCCTTGGCCACCTTGTCGGCATCGCTGTTGTGGGCGATGTGGAACTGCTTCAGATAGTGGCTGGGCGGCGTCAGCACGCCTCCCCACCAGCCGACGAGCTGGGTCGTGAACAGCGGGTGCGGGGCGCTGAAGTGAAACCGCGCCGTCGTGTCGTCCACCGCCTCGAAGCGCAGTACCTCGCCGCCCGGAGCGAACCCCCCAGGAACGCTGGGGGTGAGGCTCTCGTTCTGCAGGATGTCCGTGTGCCAGAACTCGATGTCGTGCAGACCCATCGGCTCGCCGTCGGACCACTTCATCCCCGCGCGCAGCTTGAAGGTGAAGGTCATGCCGTCGGCGGACAGCTCGTACGACTCGGGCATGTTGGTGACGATCGTGCTCTCGTCGAAGTCGATGCGCAGGAACGGATCGGTGCCGGCCATGTACCAGCCGTCGCGGGTCAGGTCGGGCCGCAGATGCAGGACGTTGGCGGTCCCGCCGTACTCGCCGATCGTCTGTCCCAGGCTGGCCTGCGGTTCCACCACCTGCGGCACCTCCGGCAGCCGGTCGTCGACCGGGGGCAGGCTGCCCGCGGAAACCAGTGCGGCCAGCATCGGGGCCTCGTGGTACGTGTCGGCGTAGGCGGCGAACGACGCGATCAGCATCACTCCCGACAACAGGGCGAGCGTTTTCCTCATCTCGGACCTCCAGAGCGCAGGGTTAGACGGCCATCTTTTAGCGCCCATTGCGGGCTGTCAAGCTCGGCGCTACCGTGGGGGCATGGAGAGCCGCGTCAACACAGAGGTATACCGCCACCGCCGCGAGCGCCCCGACCTTCTTGGCGAGCGCTCCCCGGAAGGGCTGCGGGTCACGCAGATCAGCGCCGACGCCGAGCGCCCGCACAGCCACATCTACATGGAGGCTCGGGTGTTCACGCCCGACTCCCGGCGCTTCGTGTTCCAGCGCTTCCTCGATCCTGCCGACGTCGACACCCGCAGCAGCCGGCGCGAGTACCTGCTGTGCGACATCGAGGACGGCTACTCGTTCATCCAGCTCACCGACGAGGAGGGCGCCATCGGCCCGAGCGTCTCCCCGGACGGGCGCTACATGTACTACTTCATCGACCGCACGCGCGCAGGCGGCGGCTGGTGGGCGGTCAAGCGCGTGGACCTCGACTCCTTCCAGCGCGAGACCCTGGCCAGGTTCGACGGCCCGCTGCCGGAAGCCGGCCGCCACCTGAGCCTGCTCTACGGCACCAGCAGCATCTCCTCCGACGGCGCCCGCCTGTGCATGGCCGGCTACCTCGGCGACGGCCGCACCCACAACGCGCCGTGGGGGCTGGTGGTGTTCGACGTCGAGCGCGCCGCCGTCTCGCTCATCTTCGAAGGCCAGAGCTTCTGCAACATCCATCACCAGTACTCCCGCTCGAAGGACCCGGAGGAGAGCCACGACATCCTCCTGCAGGACAATCACGGCTGCGACGTGGACGAGCTGGGCGACATCGTCACCCTGGCCGGCGGCAACGGCGCCGACGTGCACGTGATCCGCGACGACGGCAGCGACTTCCGCTGCTACGCGTTCGGCCGCGACGGGGTCGAGAACTGCCAGGGGCACCAGGCGTGGCGCGGCGAGAAGATGTCGGTGGTGGCGAGCATGGCCATCGAGAGCGAGGAACGGTATCCGCTGCTGGAGGCCACGGCGGTCCGCGCCGAGCCCGGCACCATGCACCACGGGCGCCTGATTCCGGGAGCCACGCGCAACCGCATCAGCCGCTCGATGGAGCGCGAGGACTCCTGCCACTTCGCCTTCGACCCGACGGGAACGAAATTCGTCTCCGATACCTTCGGCTACCAGGGCCGCCACGAGAATTGCGTGATCTACGTCGGCGTGCTGCCGGACGAGCCCGACGCGGTGCTACGGACCCGCTACCTGCTCCATCCCCGCTCGTCGTTCGGGCGTTCTCAGCACACCCACCCGCATCCGTTCCAGTCGCCGGACGGCAGCGTGGTGCTGTTCAACTCGGACGAGTCGGGACGGCCGCAGATCTACGCCGTCGAAGACTTCGAGTATCCCTGATCCGGCCGAGCCGGGTCAGGCGCCCGCCTGCGCCTCGAAGCGGATGCGCGGGTCGAGCCAGGCCAGCAGCAGGTCGGACAGCAGCGTGCCGATGACCGTCAGCACGGTCAGGAAGATCACGATGGTAGCCGCCAGGTACATGTCCTGAGCCTGCAGCGCGCGCAGCAGCAGCGGCCCGGTGGTCGGCAGGCTCAGCACCAGCGCGGTGATCACCTCGCCGGAGACGATCACCGGCAGCAGCCATCCCACGGTGCTCACGATCGGGTTCACGGCGATACGCACCGGGTACTTGAACAGCAGGGAGCGTTCGCCGACGCCCTTGGCGCGGGCGGTGATCACGTACTGCTTGCGCAGCTCGTCGAGCAGCGAGGCGCGCATCACGCGGATCAGCCAGGCGGTGCCGGCGGTGCCGATGACGACGACCGGCGCCACCAGGTGCCCGAGCATGTCGAGCAGCTTGGCGAGGCTCCACTCGGCGCGCGCGTACTCCAGTGAGAACAGTCCGCCGATGGAGATCCCGAACAGCTTGAACAGCAGGTACATGAGGATCAGGGCGAGCAGGAAGTTGGGCGTCGCCAGGCCGATGAACCCCAGCGCGGTGAAGGTGTAGTCACCGAGCGAGTACTGGTGAGTGGCGGAGTAGATGCCGATCGGTATCGCCACCAGGTAGGTGAAGATCAGCGTCGCCCCCGTCAGCAGGATGGTGAGCGGCAGCCGTTCCAGGATCAGCTCCATGACCGGCCGGTTCCAGTCCAGCGACATGCCGGGGCTGCCGCTGACCAGCCGCCGCATCCAGGTCAGGTAGCGCAGGTAGACCGGCTTGTCGAGCCCGTACTGCAGGCGCAGCGCATCCACCATCTCCTGGTTGACGCGCTGGCCGGTCGCCTCGAGCTGCGCCACCTTGGTGGACACGAAGTCCCCCGGCGGCAGCTCGATGATGATGAAGCCGAAGATCGAGACCGCGATCAGCACGGTGACCGTGTAAGCGACGCGGCGAATGATGTACCCGCTCATTCCTTGCGTTCCTCACTCGTGTAGGGGTCCGCCGCGTCGCGCAGCCCGTCGCCCAGGAAGTTGAACATCAGCACCGTCACGATGACGAAGATGCCCGGAATGAGCAGCCACGGATGGATCGCCACGGTACGGAAGTTCTGGGCGTCCTTGAGCAGCACGCCCCAGCTCACCACCGGCGGCCGCAGCCCCAGCCCGAGGAAGCTCAGCGCCGTCTCCCCCAGGATCATGCCCGGGATCGCCAGCGTGATGTTGACGATCAGGTAGCTCATGAACGACGGCAGCAGGTGGCGCCGGATGATGTCGCCGGCGCCCTGCCCGGCGATGCGCGCCGCCATCACGAAGTCCTCCTCGCGCAGCTCCAGCAGCTTGCCGCGCACCACCCGCGCCAGGCCGGCCCAGCCCTGCAGCGCCAGGATCACGGTGATGGCGAAGTAGACGCGCAGCGCCGGCCAGTCGGCGGGCAGCGCCGCCGACAGCGCCATCCACAGGGGAATGGTGGGTATGGAGATGATGAACTCGATGGCGCGCTGCACGATCAGGTCGGGGGTGCCGCCGTAGTACCCGGAGATGCCGCCCAGGATGCACCCCAGGACGAAGCTGATGAACACGCCCACCAGCCCGATCGACAGCGAGATGCGGGCGCCGAGGATGACGCGGGAGAGCATGTCGCGCCCGAGCCGGTCGGTGCCTAGCAGGAACGCCTCGCCGCCCTGGGTGCCGAAGAAGTGCACGTCCGTGCGGAAGATCCCCCACAGCTTGTAGGGGTCGCCCCGCACGAACAGGACCAGCGGCAACCGGCGCGTCGTGTCGGCCGCATACTCCCGCCGCAGGGTCACCTCGTTGCGGGTCTGGACCAGCGGATACACGAACGGCAGCCGCACGCTCCCCTCGTCGAAGACCCGCACAAGCTGCGGCGGAGCGTTGATGTAGTCGTTGTGGCGCTGGAAGATGTCGTGCGGCGCGAAGAACTCGGCGAAGATCGCCACCAGGTACAGCAGCGCCAGCACCGTGGCTCCGGCCAGAGCCAGCCGGTGGCGGCGCAGCTTGCGCCACATCAACTGCCACTGCGAGGCGAGGAAGTACTGCTCCTGCAGCTCCTGGCGAGCCTCGCCGCGTACCGCCTCCGCCACCGGTCGCGCTCCTACGCGGAGTCACTGTCGCTGGCGGACAGTGCAATGCTCACGGGACGGTCGACCTCCTCGTCTGGCGCAGTCTATATCGGGGATCGGCGATGTTGCACGGCTCGGGACGCGGTCACACCAGGTCCCTGGCGCCGGCCGGTACTTCGTCTGTTCCGTACACGCTGTTGGAGTAGTTCCAGTGGTTGTCGGAGCCGCCCAGCGCGTTGGCGGCGTCGATCGGGAACACCGATTCCAGGTTCGACTCGCGAAGGAATCTCCTCGCCAGGCGGGCGTTCCCCCACAGTGGCACCAGCCACCGGTAGTGGCTGGCGGCGGCGAAGATTTCCGACTCGTAGATCTCGATGCCGTGAACGCCGGCAGCGATCAGGCCGATCGCCCGCCGTATGGCCGCGGCCGGGCTGCCTGCGACACCGCCAGTGTCCAGCATTCCCGTGCTGCCGTTCACGCCGCCGAGCACGCGCACCCGGTGCTGGCGGCCGAGCTCGATGTAGGGCCGGATGTCCTGGCTCCCATGCGCGAAGGCGTCGTGCAGCGGATCCATCTGCAGCTCGTCGACCAAGCCCTCGGCCACCCAGCGCTCCACGTCCATGCCCTCGGCGACGTTGAAGAACAGCCCTTCACACGGCACCCGCGCCGCGACCGGCAGTGCGGCGCCCGGCCGGCCGTTCAGCTCGCGGCGTAGCTCGCGCAGCAGCTCGGTCAGCCCCCGGCAGCGCCATCGCAGCCATCGCTGGTACGGCTCGCCGTCCGTGTAGTCCAGCGTCCACGGATCGACCCCAGCAACACGCCGGTACTCCGCCACCATCGCCGGGTTGTAGCCAGCCATCGGCGGCTGGCGGCAGCAGCCGATCGTCAGGCCGTCGGAACCGAGCCCGGCCGCCTCCACCAGGATGTCCACCCGCTCGCGGCGCGCCTCGGGGAAGAAGAACTCCACGCGGCTTGGGTCCGGCTCTTCCGTGTGCTTCGAGTAACGCTTGACCTCCGGATGCTGCCGGGCCCATGACGAGGTCAGCGCGCCGCCGTAGGAGTTCGGCGAGTAATGGCGGTTCATCGTCAGCCAAGCGTCGATCCGCAGCCCGTGGTGCTGCCGCCGCGACAGGACGTACCCGAACGTGTCGTGATCGCGCACCATGCGGCTCCACGCCGCGAAGTGCGGGCAGTCGGCCAGGATCTCGTCCGTCAGGGACACCCCGGGGAACAGGTCCGCGTGCGGAAGGCGCGAGTGATAGAGCAGGCACGAGCGGCCGATGGCCCAGCTCAGGCTGGTCATGCCGACCTCGCGTTGCCCGGCAAGGATCATCTCGATCTGATCGAGCTCCGTTCTGGAGTGCTCGTCGAAGTAATCCCACCAGTCGGCGATGCCGCGCAGCTCGATGGGGAGGCGCGTGGTCTGGCCGAGGAAGGAGCGCATCGACGCCTCGGTGACCGGGATCGCGCGCAGCGCCCGGATGCCGGCCCGCGGCAGGTTCTCCGCGCGCAACTCGATCGCCTCCCCCGAGAACTCCCTCACACATACGAACACGGGCCCGAACTCCGGGCCCAGCGCCAGCATGCTGGAGGCTGGGGCGCTGCCGTCGCGCTCGCCCTGCATCAGGCGGATCAGTCCGTCGCCGGCCTGCACGTAGAGACGGCCCACCGACTGCGCGAATACCGCGTAGCAGCCCCGCAGCCCAAGCTGCAGCGTGACCGAGCTCCCCTTCTCTCCTCTGACCAGGCACGACTCGGACCCCGTGCCCTCGACGCGCCACGAGCCGCCCTCGGCAACCCGCTCCCAGTCGTCGATCTCCACCGTGGCGCGGCTTCGGTCCCGCCGCAACCGAAACGGGGCCAGCGGTGACACCAGCACGCCGTCGGGGTCGGCCGACGGACGCCGGTAGCGCAGCCGCGGCCCCTGCGCGTAGTGCCGGCCGTCCAGCTCCGGCAGCAACTCGAACCAGTAGGTCCCCGGCTCCCACGCCGACACGTCGACCTCGTGAGCCGACCACTCCGGGCCGATGGCAAGCGTGCCGGGCTCCACCGTGCGCGGCGCGCGTCGGCGATGCACCGCCAGCCGTGCCCGCAGCTCATCCACGCCCGCCAGCCCCGGCCGCAGCCGGTACCGCAACTCGACGCTGTCCCGGTCGAGGAGAACCCGGGGACCCAGACGCAGATCGACCGCCGGCTGCATCGACCGGCTCATCTCCGAGAACGGATTCCAGTGCAAGCCCGGCGGCACCCAACCCGTGTCGTACACGACCCGTTCGCGGTCCCCGAGTCGAACCCATTCGGCGTGCTCATCGCCGCTACAGCACTGGTACAGGTCGTAGCGGGCGAGCGGCGTGCCGCTGTCGGGGTCGTGCAGGGTGATCGTGAAGCGGTAGCCCCTGCGGTAGCAGACTCCGGCCTCGAACTCGTAGACAGCCGGCACCAGCAACGGCCCCAGGTCCAGTGCCACCCTGGCACCGCTCGGCAGTCGCCGAGTCCGCGTGAACGTGCGCCGGTCGGGCGCCGTCGCCTTCAGCCGCACCTGTGCGTCCGGCGCCTCCCGCGCGGATCTCACCTCCAGCGTGTTTCGCTGTCCCGGGTAGAACGGCAGCGGCGCGTCGGGCCGCTCCGGCGCAGTCCCGTTGAGGGTGACGATGAACGGCCCGTCATTCATGTGACAGCACGCTTCCTTTCGCGGCAAGCGACAGTAGCGACTCACCGTTCTCCGCGGCCGTCCGCGATGATCCGTGCCGCGGAGATCCCGGCGACAAGCGTCGGATATGCGGACTGCAGACGCTGCCCGGCGCTACTCCAGTCACACGGCTCACCGTCCGAAGGAAGCGGCACGATACGGGCGACTGGCCGGCCGCGCCGGAGCACCTCGACCTCCTCGCCGCGCTCCAGCTCCGCAAGCACGGCGGCAAGGTGACGCTGGATGTAGCGGACGCTGTGTGACCTCACGTTGGACATCGTCCCTCACTTACCGCCCGATCCGGCGGACGGCCGAATCCCCTCGCGGCAATGGCTCAGAGTGACGCAAGCCGATCGAACGTATCCGGGTACTTCCGGGCCATCAGAATGAGCGCCGCAGCGGCCGGCGGCGGGCTCGATCGACCCTGCTCCCAGCTCTCGACGGTGCGCACCGGAACGCGCAGCAGACCTGCGAACACGGCCCTCGATACGTCGATCTCCTGGCGAATCCTCTTGATCAATTCGGGGGTGAGCCCCGGCAGGGGCTTCGCCTCGACCCGGGTCGTCCGAAGCGTTCGCGTTCCGGCCCGGTACTCCTTCACTTCACGGAGTCCCTGAAGCACCTCTGCGGCGATGTCACGTTCAGCCATGCCTGATCTCCTCCACGACCTTCCGCCACGAGGCCCGTTCGGCAGGCGAAAGATCGTCCTTCACTCCCTTGCGGTACATGGTGAGCAGGTAGATCTCGTCTTCTGCGACGAGCCAGTAGTAGATGATCCTGCTGCCGCCTCGTTTCCCGCGTCCTTTCGGTCCCCAGCGGATCTTCCGGATACCGCCCGACCCGCGAATGATGTCTCCGGCCTCGGGGCGTGCGGTGAGAAATGTCTGCAGCGCCGCGTAACTCTGGTCATCGAGATGGGCGGGGAGCTGTTTGGTGAACTCCGAGGTCTCGATGAACAGCACACTTCAAACTATACGTAATCTACGTTGTCAATGCGAGAAGTGCGCGCCCCGATCGGCGAATAACCCAGGGTCCATGGTACCGTGCCCCGGCCGATGATGGTCGTGAGCACCGCCAACGGAGCGGTCGGCATCCGGGATGCCATGGCGGTCCTGCGCGACGGCGGATCGGCGCTCGACGCCGTGGAGGCGGGAACGCGCCGGGTCGAGTTGAACGCGCGCGACCACACCGTCGGACTCGGCGGCCTGCCGAACGTCATCGGCGAGGTGCGCCTCGACGCCAGCATCATGGACGGCCGCACGCTGCGCGCCGGCGCGGTCGGCTCGGTGCGCGGCATCCTGCACGCCATCACCCTGGCGCGCCGCGTCATGGAGCGCAGCCCGCACGTGCTCCTCGTCGCGGACGGGGCCGAGCGCTTCGCGCGCGAGATCGGCATGGAGGAGCGCGATCTGCTGACCGAGGAAGCCGCATCGCGCTGGCGGGAGGGGCTCGCGCACCGCCACCCCGACGTCGATCCCGACGGGATCGCCGGCCGCGACCGGCTGTTGGATCTGGTCGGCGGCGCGCGGGACGCCATGCGCGGCTGGGACCCGCCGGGCGCGGAGGAGCCGCCCAGTCCGAAGGACCCGCACGGCACGGTCAACTTCCTGGCCCTGGACCACGACGGCAACCTGGCCAGCGCGGTCAGCACTAGCGGCTACCCGTGGGGGTACCCCGGCCGGCTCGGAGACTCGCCGATCATCGGCGCGGGCGGCTACGCGGACAACCGCTGGGGCGCCGCGGCCTCGACCGGGACCGGCGAGGTCGTGCTGAGGACCCTGACCACCCGCAGTGTGGTGCTCTACCTGCGCACCGGCATGTCGCTCGCCGACGCCATGACCACCGCGCTGGCCGACCTCCGCGACCTGGACGATCCGCTGGCCGGGCACATCGCCGTGATCGCCCTGAGTCCCTCAGGCGAGCATGCCGGATACTCGTACCGAAGCGGCGAGCACTACGTGTACCTGGATGACGCCATGGCCGAGCCGGCAACCGCCGACATGGTGCAGTTGCGGCTCTGACTCGTCCGCCAGAGCCGTCGAGGATGTCCGCCGGCGGAGGATCGCGGTAGCATCCGGCATGAGCAAGGCTTGGGGCGCACGCAACCTGACCGGTCTTTTCTTCCTGCCGGCGCTCACGGCCCTGCTGGCGTTCACGGCCGCAGCAGCATGGGCTGAGCCCGTCCACGAGGCGCCCGCGGTCTCCTCGATCACCGTCGTCTCCTCCCCGGCGAGGGGCGATACCTACGAACTCGGGGAGATCATCGAGGTAGCAGTCGAGTTCGACATCGCGGTGACGGTAACCGGCAGTCCTCAGATGGCGCTGACGATCGGGAGTCACACGCGACAGGCGACCTTTTCCCGATTGGATGGCCAGTCCCTGTACTTCTCCTACGACGTGCACGAGGAGGACCGTGACGAGAACGGGATCGCCGTCCCGGCCAACGCTCTGTCACTCGAAAGCGGGACCATCACGGCCGACGACGGCACCATCGACGCCGATCTGAAGCACGCGGCGGCCGCCGCCGAGCACGGCAGCAAGGTGAACGGCAGCCTGTTCTCGCCACCCTCGGTGAGAAGTATCACCATCGAGTCCTCCCCGGCCAGGGATGACACCTACGAACTCGGAGAAACGATTGCGGCGATCGCTCGGTTCGACCGAGTGGTGACGGCAACCGGCAGGGTCCAGTTGGCGCTGACCATCGGAACCGAGACACGGCACGCGACGGCCTACGGATGGGGCGGCCACAGTCACCCGTCTCTGTACTTCAGCTACACCGTGCAGGAAGCGGACCGCGACGAGGACGGGATCAGTATCGCCGCCAACGCCCTAGCCCTCGACGCCGGAACCATCAAGGGACCCGACGGCACCACCGACGCCGACCTGACGCACACCGCGGTAGCCGACGACGGCGGCAGCAAGGTGAACGGCAGCCTGTTCTCACCGCCGGCGGTAGAGAGCATCTCCTGGGTCTCCACTCCGACGAGGGACGACACCTACGAACTCGGAGAGCCGATCGAACTGATGGTCCAGTTCGACAGAGTGGTCACGGCGACCGGCGGAGCCCGGCTGGCGCTGACCATCGGAACGGAGACACGGCACGCCACCGCCATGGGATGGGGCAGTTCCTCCGGCCTGTTCTTCGACTACACCGTGCAGGAGAAGGACCGCGACGACGACGGCATCAGTATCGCCGCCAACGCGCTGGCCCTCGCCGGCGGCACCGTCAAGGGCCCCGACGGCACCACCGACGCCGACCTGACGCACGATGCGGTAGCAGCCGAACACGACAGGAAGGTGGACGGCGGCCTGGTGTCGCCGGCGGCGGTGAAGCGCATCGACGTGATGTCGTCCCGAGCGGGGGATGACACCTACGAACTCGGGGAAGAGATCCAGGTCTGGGTGGAGTTCGACAAAGCGGTGACGGTGAGCGGCAGTCCCCAGGTTGCACTGACCATCGGGGCCGAGACTCGGTACGCCGTCCACGACAGCTCGTTCGGCCGTCATGCCCACTTCAGCTATACGGTGCAGGAGGGCGACCGGGACGACGACGGCATCGCCGCCAACGCGCTGGCCCTCGCCGGCGGCACCGTCAAGGGGCCCGACGGCACCACCGACGCCGACCTGACGCACGATGCGGTAGCAGCCGAACACAACAGGAAGGTGGACGGCAACCGCGATGTCGCGCCGCCGCGGGTGAGGGACATCTACCTGGACTCCTCTCCAGCGCGAGGTGACACCTACCAACTGGGTGAGACCATCAAGGTGGAAGTCGAGTTCGACAAAGCGGTGAAGACAACCGGTGAGCCCCGGCTAGCGCTGGCTATCGGAACGCGGACGCGGCACGCGACCCACTACGGATGGAGCAGTCACTCTCTGCTCTTCCAGTACACCGTCCAGGCGGGGGATCGTGACGAGGACGGCATCAGCATCCCGGCCAACGCGCTGGCCCTCTTCGGCCGAACCATCACGGCCGCCGACGGCACGACCGCCGCGGATCTCACGCACGAGGCGGTGTCCCCCGAGGGGGCCGGCAAAGTGAACGGCAGCGATGTCACGCCACCGCGGGTGATGGCCATCCGCTTCGGCTACTCCACACCAGCGCGGGGTGGCACGTACGAGCTGGGCGAGACGGTTGAAGTGGAAGTTGAGTTCGATAGGGCGGTGACGGCAACCGGCGATCCCCAGGTGGCGCTGACCGTCGGGGCCGAGACGCGGCACGCGGCCTTCAGAGGCTGGGGCGGGCATCATTTGAGCTTTGCCTACACCGTGCAACAGGGGGATCGCGACGAGGACGGCATCAGCATTCCCGCCAACGCGCTGGCCCTCAATGGCGGATCCATCACAGCCGCTGACGGCACGACCGCCGCGGATCTGGCGCACGGGATGGTAGCCGCCGACGGCGACCGCAAGGTGGACGGCAGCCTGGCATCGCCGCCGGGAGTGACACACATCTACATCGGCGACTCCCCCGCGAGGGGTAACACCTATCAACTGGGAGAGGCAATTCGGGTGGGAGTCCACTTCGACAAGGTGGTGAAAGTGACCGGAAGCCCTCAGGTCGAGCTGACCATCGGGGCCGAGACCCGGTACGCGACCCACTCCACGAGGTGGGGAGACGACCGTTACGTGGACTTCAGCTACGTCGTGCAGGAGGGCGACCAGGATGAGGACGGGATCAGCATCCCGGCCAACGCGCTGGCGCTCAACGGCGGATCCATCACGGCCACCGACGGCACGACCCACGCTGACCTGACGCACGCGGCGGTCGGCCCGAAACGCGACAGGAAGGTTGACGGCAGCAGCGACGTCATTCCGCCGCGGGTGGCGGCCATCCACTTCGACTCCTCCCCGGCGCGGGGTGACACCTACGAACTGGGGGAAACGGTCGAAGTGGTCGTCACGTTCGACGGGGGGTGGAGTCAACCGGCGATCCCCGAGTTGCGCTGACCATCGGAACGCAAACGCGGTACGCGACCTCTTCTGGGTGGGGCAGCAACTCTCTGTACTTCAGCTACACCGTGCAGGAGGGGGACCGGGATGAGGACGGGATCAGCATCCCGGCCAACGCGCTGGTGCTGAGCGGCGGAACCATCACGGCCCCCGACGGCACGACGCCCGCCGACCTGACACACGCGGCGGTCGCCGCCGACGGCGGCAGCAAGGTGAACGGCAGCCTGGTCGCGCCGCCGCGCGTGAGAGACATCTCCTTCTTTTTCCCAGGACGGAGTGACACCTGGGCACGGGGGGAGACGATCGAGGTCAAAGTCGCGTTCAACAGGACAGTGACGGTGACCGGCACCCCCCGGTTGGCGCTGACCATCGGAGCGAAGACGCGGCACGCGGTCTTCTCCGGATCGTGGAGGGAGTATGCGGACTTCAGCTACGTAGTGCAGGAGGATGACCGTGATGACGACGGGATCAGCATCCCGGCCAACTCGCTGGTGCTGAACGGCGGAACCATCACGGCGGCGGACGGCGTGACCGACGCTGACCTGACGCACGCGCCGGTAGGCCCCGACCGCGACATGAAGGTGGACGGCAGCCGTGCTGTCACGCCACCGCAGGTAAGAGCCATCTACTTCGACTCCTCCCCGGCGCAGGGTGACACCTACGAACTCGGAGAAACGGTCGAGGTCGTCGTCGAGTTCGACAGCGGGGTCGAGGCGGCCGGGGACCCCCAGGTTGCGCTGACCATCGGCACCGACACGCGGTACGCGGACTTTTCCGGATGGAGTAGCGACCATACTCTGAGATTCCGCTACACCGTTCAGACAGGAGACAGCGACGAGGACGGAATCAGCATCCCGGCCAACTCACTGCTCTTGGGCGGCGGAAGCATCACAGGCCGCGACGGCACGACCGAGGCCGTTCTGATGCACGCGGCGCTAGCCGCCGAACGGGGCGCCAAGGTGAACGGCAGCGATGTCAAGCCACCACGGGTGAATAGCATCTACTTCCCTTACGCTCCAGCACGGGGAGACACCTACGAACTGGGCGAGACGATCGAGGTGGATGTCGAGTTCGACAGAGCGGTGAAGGTGACCGGCACGCCTCAAGTCGCGCTGACCATCGGGGCAGAGACGCGGCATGCGGCGATGTCCGGTTGGGGCAGGGACTCCCTGTACTTCAACTACACCGTGCAGCAAGGTGACCATGACGAGGACGGGATCAGCGTCCCGGCCAACGCGCTGATCCTCAACGGCGCAACCATCACGGCCGCCGACGGCACGACCGGAGCAGACCTCATGCACGGGACGGTAGCTGCCGGGCGCGGCAGCAAGGTGAACGGCAGCTTGATCACGCCACCGGCGGTGAGCCAGATCTACTTCCTCTCCTCCCACGGCAGGGATGACACCTACAGTTTGAGTGAGACGATTGAGGTGCTGGTCGAGTTCGACAGAGCGGTGGAGGCGACCGGCACGCCTCAAGTCGCGTTGACCATCGGGACCGAGACACGGCACGCGGTCTACTCCGAGTCGTGGGACGACCGACACATGCATTTCAGCTACGCGGTGCAGGAGGATGACCGCGATGAGGACGGGGTCGACATCCAGGCCAATTCCCTGCTCCTGGGCGGCGGAACGATCAAGCTCGCCGTCGACAGCACGATCGACGCTGATCTGACCCATGACGCGGTGGGCCCGGACCCCGAAATCAAAGTGAACGGCAGTCGGGGCACGCCGTGAACGCTCGGGCGATGCAGGGTTTCCGGCGCGGCCGCAACCTGATCGGGCTCTCCTGCCTGCTGGCGGCCACGGTGTCAGCCTCGGTCGCTCAGGCCCAAAGCGCGGCTCCCACAGTCTCGTCCATCTCCTTCAGCTCCACCCCGGCGAGGGGTGACACGTACGCACTGGGAGAGGCGGTTGAAGTGCGTGTTCGGTTCGACCGAGCCGTGACCGCGACCGGCAGGCCCCAGGTGGCGCTGACCGTCGGGACGCAGACGCGGTACGCGGTCTTCTTCGCTTGGGGCAGCAAGTCTCTGTACTTCGCCTACACCGTTCAGGAGGCGGACCGTGACGAGGACGGGATCAACATCCCGTCCGACGCGTTATTCCTCAACGGCGGAACCATCAAGGCCGCCGATGGCACCACCGACGCTGATCTCACGCACGAGGCGCTTGACGCCCCGCGCGGCAGTAAGGTGAACGGCAGCTTGATCGGGCCGCCGCCGAAGGTGAAGGACATCTCCCTTGTCTCGTCCCCGGCGCAGGGCGACACCTACGGACTCGGGGAGACGGTCGAGCTGGTCGTCGAGTTCGACAGAGCGGTGGCGGCGACCGGCAGTCCGCAGGTGGCGCTGACCATCGGGACACGGACCCGCTACGCGACCTTCTCCGCATGGAGCAGGCATTCTCTGTACTTCGGCTACACCGTCCAGAAAGAGGATGTTGATGACGACGGCATCAGCATCGCCGCCAACGCTCTGATCCTGGGCGGCGGCACCATCAAGGCCGAGGCCAGCACGATCGACGCTGATCTCACGCACGAGGCGCTTGCCGCCCAGCGCGGGGTCAACGTGAACGGAACGCTGAACACGCAACCAGGAGTGAAGCGGGTTGCCCTCATCTCGTCCCCCGCAGGAGGTGACACGTATGGACTCGGAGAGACGATCGAGGTGGTCGTCGAATTCGACAGAGCGGTGACGGCGACCGGCAGTCCGCAGGTGGCGCTGACCATCGGAACGCAGACGCGGCATGCGGCCTTCTCCGCACGGGGCGAAGAGTCCCTGTACTTCAGCTACTCCGTGCAGGAGGAGGACCGCGACGAAGACGGCATCAGCATTTCCGCCAACGCTCTGGTCCTCGGCGGCGGCACCATCAAGGCCGGCGTCGGCACGATCGATGTTGACCTGACGCACCGGGCGGTAGCCGCCGAACGGCGAAGCAAGGTGAACGGCAGCCTGAGCGCTCCACCGGGAGTAAGGGAAATCGCCATCATCTCGTCCCCGGCGAAGGGTGAGATCTACGAAGCGGGAGAGACAATCGAGGTCCGCGTCGAGTTCGACAGAGCGGTGAAGGTGACCGGCAGTCCCCAATTCGCGCTGACCGTCGGAACGGAGACGCGGCACGCAACCCTCTCCGGATGGGGCAGCCACTCGCTGTACTTCGACTACACCGTGCAGGAGGTGGACCGTGATGAAGACGGGATCGGCATCCCCGTCAACGCGCTGCGCCTCTACGGCGGGACCATCAGGACCGCCGATAGCACGACCGACGCTGATCTGACGCACGGGGCGTTAGCCGCGGATCGCCGCAGCAAGGTGAGCGGCAACGCGGTGAACCGCGAAAACGCGCCGCCCGCAGTGAAGCAAGTCGCCTTCATCTCCGCCCCGGCAAGGGGTGACACGTACGAACTCGGGGAGACGGTCGAGGTGGTAATCGGATTCAGCGGACCGGTGACGGTGACCGGCAGTCCCCAGGTCGCGCTGACTGTCGGAGCGGAGACGCGGCACGCAACCCTTTCCGGATGGGGCAGCCACTCGCTGTACTTCGACTACACCGTGCAGGATGCGGACCGTGATGAAGACGGGATCGCCATCGCCGCCAACGCGCTGCTCCTCAACGGCGGGACCATCAGGAGCGCCGATGGCACGACTGACGCAGATCTGACTCACGAGGCGGTCGCCGCCCAACGCGACAGCACGGTCGACGGCAGCCGGGTCACGCCACCGGCGGTGAGGGACATCGGCTTCACTTCCTTCCCGACGAGGGGTGACACGTACGAGCTCGGGGAGACGATCGAGGTCCGCGTCCAGTTCGACGCACCGGTAACGGTAACCGGGTGGCCCCGCGTGGCGCTGAGCGTCGGAACGCAGACCCGGCACGCAGCTCTTTCCGGATGGAGCAGCCACTCTCTGTACTTCGACTACACCGTGCAGGAGGCGGACCGCGACGAGGACGGAGTCGGCATCGCCGCCAACGCGCTGCTCCTCAGCGGAGGGACCATCATGAACGCCGAGGGCACGGCCGACGCAGATCTGACTCACGAGCGGGTGGCCGAAACAGATAGCAAGGTGAACGGCAGCTTGATCACGCCGCCGAGCGTGTGGGGCATCGCCTTTGACTCCTCCCCGGCGCTGGGTACCACATACGAACTCGGGGAGACTATCGAGGTTCGGGTCGAGTTCGACCGGGCGGTGCAAGTGACCGGCAGTCCGCAGGTGGCGCTGACGATCGGGACGCAGACACGCCAGGCGGCGTACGCCCTTTCGTGGCAGGATCCCCGGTACGCGCACTTCAGTTACGCGGTGCATGAGGGCGACCGGGATGGGGACGGGATCAGCATCGACGCCAACTCCCTGTCGCTCAACGGCGGCACGATCACGCACGCGGACGACTCGACGACCGGCGCCGCCATCGCCCACAGCGCCGTGGCTGCCGACCTCACCCGCAGGGTGGATGGCAGCCTCGTCACGCCGCCGATGGTGCGTGCCATCTACCTCGACAACCACGTCCCGCCGCCGACCGGCGATACGTATGTTCGCGGTGAGAGGGTTCGGGTGTGGGTCGAGTTCGACCGATATGTGACCGTGACGGGATGGCCCCTCGTGGCGCTCACCATCGGGAGCAAGACTAGGCCGGCGATCTACTCTGGCTATGCCGCCATCGCCGCGCGCGGCGGGGGCACGATTGTCGACGAAGACGTCTTGTCGTTCGACTACTTGGTGCAAGCCGTGGACCGGGATGTGGACGGGATCAGCATTGACGGCAACGCTTTGGCCCTCAACGGCGGCACCATCAGGCACGTCGGCGACGGGACCACGGACGCGAATCTAGCTCATGACGCGGTGCCCGCGGACCCTGGCCGCAAGGTGAACGGCAGCCGGGTCAACCCCTGAACGGCTCAGCCCTCGCGGCTGCAACACCATGTCCGAGCGCAGACCGCCGACATGGTGCAGATGCGGCTCTGATTCCTGCGAGGAGCCTGTGGTAACTTCGAGCGATGCAGGCGGTCCGGCATCGCCGCAACCTGATCGGTTTCTCCTGCCTGCTAGTGCTCGCGTCATGTGCGACGACGCCGCCGACCCCGACGACATCAGATGCAGCGGCTGCCACGGTCGATCAGGCCGAGAGCACCGCGCCCGCAGTCTCGTCCATCGCGTTCCGTGGGTCCCCGGCAAGCGGCGACACGTACGGGCTCGGAGAGACGGTCGAGGTAAACGTGCGGTTCGACAGAGCGGTGACGGCAACCGGCAAGCCCCAGGTGGCGCTGACCATCGGAACGCAGACGCGGCGCGCCACCTTGTCCTCATGGAGCACACAATCCCTGTACTTCAGCTACTCCGTGCAGGAGGGGGACCGCGACGAGGACGGGATCAGCATCGCCGCCAACGCGCTCGTTCTCAACGGCGGTACCATTACGACCGCCGACGGTACGACCGACGCCGATCTGACTCACGAGGCCGTTGCCGCCCTGCGCGGCAGCAAGGTGAACGGCAGCGCGACCGCGCAACCAGGAGTGACGGATGTCTCTCTCAGCTCCTCCCCGGCAACGGGTGACACCTATGAACTCGGGGAGACGATTGAGGTGCGGGTCCAGTTCGACAGGGCCGTCACGGCAACCGGCAAACCCCAAGTGGCGCTGACGATCGGGGCCAAGACGCGGCACGCGACCTTGTTCGGATGGGGCCGTCAGCATCTGACTTTCACCTACACCGTGCAGGAGGAGGATCGGGATGAGGACGGCGTCAGCATCGCGGCTAACGCGCTGGCCCTCAACGGCGGTGCCATCAGGACCACCGTCGGCGCCGTCGATGTGAATCTGACGCACGGGCCAGTCGCCGTCGAGCGCGGCAACAAGGTGAACGGCAGTAACAGCACGCCGCCGGGAGTGAGGGAGATCGCTTTCAACTCCTCCCCGGCGAGGGGCGGAACGTACGAACTGGGCGAGACGATCGAGTTGCGAGTCGACTTCGACAGAACGGTGACAATACGCGGCGAGCCCCAGGTGGCTCTGACCATCGGCACACAGACGCGGCACGCGACGCTGTCCGCATGGACCACACAGTTCCTGCACTTCGAGTACACCGTGCAGGGGGAAGACCGCGACGAGGACGGCATCGGCATCGCCGCCAATGCGCTGTTTCTCAACGGCGGGACCATCAAGTCCGCCGACGGCTCGACCGACGCCGATCTGACACACGGGCCGGTCGCCGCCGGATTCGGCAGCAAGGTGAACGGCGGCGACAGCACGCCACCAAAGGTGAGGAGAATCTCCATCATCTCCTCCCCGGACAGGGGTGGGACGTACGGACTCGGGGAAACGGTCGAGGTGAAGGTCGAGTTCGACCGAGCGGTGGCAGCAAGCGGCACTCCCCAGGTGGCGCTGACCATCGGGACGCAGACGCGGCACGCGACCTATTTCGGATGGCGCAGCGATGCTCTGTTCTTCAGACTCTTCGTCCGGAAGGCGGACCGTGATGAGGACGGAATCAGTGTCCCGGCCAACGCGCTGTCTCTCAGCGGCGGGACCATCAAGGCCACCGATGGCACGACCGACGCTGATCTTGCCCACAGCGCGGTGGCCGACGACCCCACCCGTAAGGTGAACGGCAGCCGCTCCACGCCGTGAACGTACCGCCCCTACGGGTGCGACAGCATGCCGGCGTCGATCCCGGCGTCCGAGTCCTCCAGGGTGTCGCCGGGATAGCCGGCGGCGTGCGTCGGCTTGGCGACCGGGTAGACGGCGCTGCGGAGCTCGTCGCCGGCTATCTGTATGCCGTTCGGCTCCGCATAGGGTGAGCGATTGTAGTATGGGGTCGCCACCGTGACCTCGTGGCCGAGCTTCTCCAGGCCGGCCGGCACTTCGCCGCCGAAGCGGCCGTCCAGCAGCACCTGGTCCGACTCCACGTGCAGCCGCGGCGCCTGCACGGCCTGCTGCAGGTCCATGCCGAGCTCGGCGTGGTTCACGCACACCTGCACCAGCGCCGACCAGATGCGGCGGCCCCCGGACGCGCCGAGCACGGCGTGCAGCCGGCCGTCGCGGACCAGGATAAGCGGCGTCATGTTGTTCAGCCCGCGGCCGCCGGGAACGATCGAGTTCACGGTGTCCGGCGCCGGATAGAACCAGGTCATCGCGTTGTTCATCATCACGCCGACGCCGGGGACGATCACCCCGGACCACGACATGTTGGTCTGCGTCAGACACACGGCGTTGCGATCCGCGTCCACCACCGAGATGTGCGTGGTGCCGCCGTCCGCCGTTACCCCCGCGGGAGCCGGAAGGTCCACGGGCCGCAGGACCCCTCGCCATGCCCACGGGTCGCCGGCGGCGGCGGGACCGGCGCCGTCCGGGCTGATCGTCCGCGCCCGCGTCGCCGCGTAGCCCGGCTCCGTCAGAGTGTCGAACGGCGCATCCGGATGGTCGCCCAGGTACGAGTACCGGTCCACCGCCGCCCGCCGGATCGCCTCGATCACCAGGTGCAGCGCCTCCACCGAGCCCCAGCCGTGGCGGGCCAGTTCGAAGTGCTCGAGGATGTGGAGCGCCTCGGCGACGGCCGTGCCGCCGTTCGGACCGGGGACGCCCAGCACCCCGTACCCCCGGTAGCCGGCCTCCAGCACCGTGTCGTGCAAGAACGGCCGGTAGCCGGCCAGGTCCTCCTGCCGGATCGTGCCGCCGTGCGCCGCCATCTCGGAGGCGATGCGATCGGCCACCTCGCCCCGGTAGAAGCCGTCCGGTCCGTGGCGGGCGATGAGCTCCAGCGTGCGCGCGTGATCGTTCTGCACCAAGGCCTCTCCGACCGCCAGCGGGTGGCCTCCGGGGTAGTAGGTCTCGCGGGTCGCCGGGTAGCGGGTCATGATCGGCCAGCCGCTGACCAGCATCAGGACGAAATGGTGGCCGACCGGGAACCCGTCGCGGGCCAGCCGGATCGCCGGCAGCAGCGCCTGGTCCAGGCTCATCGTGCCCCATCGTTCCAGGGCCGCCGCCAGACCTGCCGCCGTCCCCGGGACCGCGATCGCCGCGTGGCCGTAGACGTTGGCCCGGTCCTTGACCAGCGGCCACGCGTAGCCGCGGGAGAACCGCAGCCCGCCGGTCTCCGGATTGTCGGTCCCTCCCTCCAGCTCGTACATGTCCGGCCGGGCCGCGGCGGCCGCGCGCATGCCGAAGTCCACGGAGCCGGCCTCGCCCGAGGCGAAGCGGGCGACCAGCATGCCGCCGCCGCCCACGCCGTTCATGAGCGGCTGCAGCACCCCCATCGCGAAGGCGGTGGTCACCGCCGCGTCCACGGCGTTGCCGCCCCGCTGCAGAACCTCGACGCCGATGCGGGCGCCCAATCGGTCCTGGGCGATCACCATACCGCCGGTCACGCTCAGCACCTCGTGGGCGAGCACCGGCCGACTCATCTTCATGGCGGCGCACTCTACGCGTGGCGCAGGGCCGCGTCGACGCGGTTACGGCAACTCGCCTACTCCAGGGTGATCCACGAGCGAAACTGATCCTCGTCGACGTTGCGTCCGCTGAGGATCACCACCACGTCTCCCTCGCCATCAAGGCTGACGCGTCCACTCAGGAGCGCCGCCGTCGCGATCGCTCCGGAAGGCTCGGTACGAACGCCATGCCGGTCGTAGAGCCATCGCATCACTTCCCGCGTCTCCCGATCCGGCACGGCGACGGCCTGGCGGACGTGTTGACGGAGGATCGGCCAGTTGTGCTCGCCGACGTCGTAGGAAAGCAGGCCGTCGCAGATGCTCGCCGGGCGATCGATCCGCACCCGCCGCCCCGCATCGAGGGACTCCCCGAAGTCAGCGGCACCTTCCGGCTCGACGCCGACGATTGCGGCCCGCGGAAAGCCGTCCGCGAACGCCAGCGCGTGACCGGCCATGAGGCCGCCGCCAGAGACCTGGCAGAAGAAGTGGGAAGCCGTGCGCCCCTGCGCCCGCAACTCGTTCACGATCTCGAGACCGCCGACTCCATTGCCGGCGATCACGTCCGCATCGTCGTACGGCGATGCCTGGATCGCTCCCTCCCGGTCGGCGATCTCACGCGTCATCCGGTCCCGTTCCCCCGTCTCGTGGTCACGGGCGATGTCGTACGTGCGGATCTCCGCGCCGAACGAACGCGTCAGCTCCACCTTCATGCGCGCCGCCGTATCGGGCATGACGACGATCACCCGCTTGCCGAGCCGCATGCCGGCGAACGCGATGCCCGACGCGAAGTTCCCGGAGGAATGGGCGACCACCGGCCGGTCGCCGATACGTGCCAGGTTGCGCGCCATCCAGTGCAACGCGCCGAGCAGCTTGAACGAGCCGACGGGCGTCCACCCGTAGTCCTTCAGCCAGATCCGCCGCTCGGCCGGCATGCCGAGCTCCCGCTCCAGTGCGTGCGAACGGATCAGCGGCGCCGCCGATACGTGCCGGCGTATGCCGCGCTCGGCCTCGCGGACGTCGTCGACCGTCGCGATCCGGATGGCCGCCGCCTCGCCTTCAGCTCGCCGCTGCATCGTCCACGACTCCGCGCAGCGCCAGGATGTGCTCCGGACCCGACGCGCAGCAACCGCCGACGATCTGCGCGCCGGCGTCCAGCCACCGCCAGGGACGCTGCAGCTCCGAGCCCGTGCCGCCGTCGAGCAGCAGCCGATCCCCCGCCCGCAGGCGCTCGGTGATTCGTGTCATACCCCATGATACCGTGGGCGAGGTGGACCATGGCTGGACAAAAAGACTTCCTCGTTGACACGGACTGGACGAGTCTGACGCTGGGAGAACGCATCAGACATCTCGAGGTAGAGGGCTATGTCGTCCTGCCGAACCTGCTCTCACCCGAGCACATCGATCGAATCAAGAAGGAAACCGCCGAGCTAGAGACGTTCGGTGTCGACTATAGCGTTCACCAACGAGGGTGCCAGGACGTCCAGTTTCGTGGAGGAGCCATCACCGAGCTGATCGCACACCCGCCGACGCTCCGGTTCTTGCGAACGCTCTTTGGCGATCAGGTCGTCATGATGACGTACGACTACGCCCGCTCCGAGCCGGGGCATCCGGGAATAAGCCTGCACTGCGATGGACAACCGTGGGGGTCGGAGATCTTCGGTTACGGACAGAGCTGCCCCCGGTTGGTTCGGGTTCTGTACTATCTGGACGATCTGACTCGCGAGGTTTCCCCGTTCAAGGTCCTACCCAGATCGCACCTGAGCTTTCACCACGAGGGTAATCCATACTTGCGATACGAGGAGCACCCGGAGCAGGTGATGGTCACCTGTGAGGCCGGCTCTGCGGTGCTCATCAGCCAGAACGTGTTCCATGGAAACTACCCGAACATCGGCGGCTATTCCCGGGAGCTTCTGGGGATCGCGTACCGACCGGCTTGGGCAGGACCCGGAGGAGAGGTCGAACCCTGGGATCCGGACCAACTCGCCAAGGTCCCCGCGAACGTGCGAGAGCTGATGATCGATCCCAACACTCGCATCTGGAACTTCGGCGGCGGCAACAAGCCTACCGAAATGCCGCGGCAGGCGCCCGGGATCGCGCCGAGCCGATGGGAGCGAGTCAGCTGAGCGCGACAGCACGGGGCGTGACCCGAATCTCGCGGACCTTGATCGCCTTGTGCAGGCCCCAGCCGGCGTCGCGTTCGTAGAAGTCGCTGTAGGCTATCAGCAGACGGTCAGTGCCGATGGCGAACGTCGACGTGTAGCCGCAACTGGAGTCTACGGGTGCCGCCCCCAGACCGGCGCGGACGGTGTAGCCGTCGCTCCAGTCGCGAGCCGCCGGATCGACCGTGAAACGCACTTCGACCCCCGGCCGGCCGTAGACGCACGCGGTCACCCCGTTCTCGAGCGTCACCAGCCTTGGTCGGACGCCGAACGGCGCGAGGCGCCGCGGCGCCTCCCAAGTGTGGCCGTCGTCGTGTGAGATCGCGACCCACAAGGGTCGGGGCAGCTCCGGTGCGCGGCCAAGATCGCTGCGAACGACGCAGACCAGGGTGCCGTCGGCTCGGCAGGTGATGCTCGGCTCGCCGGCCACTTCCACCCCTCGCTCCCGGTCCGACGCGAATACCGTCGAGCGGTGGTGCCAGCTTCGGCCCCGATCTTCGGACACGATCAGGCTTGTCTCCGGCATGGGCGCGCCATCCGGCCGGAAACGAAGGGCCGAATTGGCCGCCACCGCGAGCGTGCCGTCGGCCAGCTCCACGCTGTAGCCGTCACCCATCGGCAGGTCGATCGGCATCAGATCGTCAGGCAGCTCCACCGTCCCGGTTTCGGAGTTGTAGCCGTACTTGTAGCGGCGCACCGCCATGTCGGAGATCGCAAGCGTGGCCTCGTAGTCCTCGACCCGGCCGTCCGCTGCCCGGCGGCGCATCCGCATCCGACGTCTGTCCGCTGGAATGTCGTCGTAGCGGTAGACATCCACCACCGTGTCGTTGCCGGTGAGCACCAGTTCCCGCACCGGCTCCATGCCCAGCTCGCTCGCGCGCAGTCTGGCGAAGCCCTGCCAGGCCAGCTCGGTGCCGTCGGCCAGCACGAACGGCAGGCACACGGCATCCCGTTCCGCTTCGGTCTGCTCATGCCAGGTCCGGCCTTCATCCGAGGACACGAACGGCGTGTTCGGAAGCCGCGCGCCTCCGCCATGACTGTCGTCGGCAGTCTGATACATGACGACGAGGTCGCCACTGCGTGTACGCCTGCCGGACTGCGGAAACTGGTAGAACCCCCAACGCCGTTCGTGCAAAGGCCCGG
The DNA here is from genome assembly GCA_028820215.1 of Spirochaetaceae bacterium. The sequence goes on from JAPPKD010000056.1 coordinate 75,166, forward strand.
TGGTCACGGTCACCGGTGCGCCCAACGTGACCGACACGTCGGTGTTCGATGGCACCACGGTCGAGCGCGGCGGCGGCTGCCAGCGCGTCTGCTCGGCGTCGTTGCGCAGGACGACCTCACGGTCGATGTCCCACGTCCGGCCTCCGTCCTCGCTGAAGCAGGCGCGCTGCCCACGCGGCTTCACGCGCTCGTGCACCGCGTCCGGGATGCCGCGCGGGGCGTAGCAACACATGATCCGCCCGTCGGACAACACGCTCAGGTGCGGCAGCCCGCGCATCGGGGTGATCCGTGGCACGCTCCAGGAACGTCCGCCATCGCCGCTCTCGAAGCACCAGATCTGGCCGCTGGCATACTGGCCGCCGCGGGGTGCCCAGCCGCTCGACTCGGCACAGAAGGCGCCGACGAGGCGGCCGTCGGCCGTTTCTGCCAGGGTCGCAGCGTGCATGCCGCGCTGCTCCACGTCCGCAAGGGGGTGCTGCCAGATCAACTCCCACGATGTGCCGCCATCATCGGACTTGGCCAGAGCGAGGAACGGGGTGCCTTGCTCGTCCAGGCCGCGCCCGAGGTAGGCCAACGAGCGGTCTGCGAGCGCGACGGGCCCGTGCGGAGCGTAGACCGGGGCGGTCAATGAGGCTCAGGCGCCCTCGACCCGCTGCACGCGCTCCACGAGCCAGTCGCGCGTGAGACGTATCGCATGCAGGTCCATGACCTCCAGGTTGAGCCACGGCGACCCCTCTTTCCTGTTCGGGCCGGCGGCGCCGTACGTGATAATCGCGGTATCGTCATCGACGAAGTCCATTCCCATGTCGAAGAAGTTGAACTCCTCTCGATGCGCCAACACGCCGAGGTGCGTCCAACTTCGCCCCCGATCGCGTGAGAACCCCAGACAGAGCGGCGTGCGCACGCCGTAGTGGTGGTGTTTGGGGTCATACGGCGAGTCGACCCAGAGCAGCAGCAGATGGTCGGTCCCCGGAAGGCATCGGAGGCAGCTCGCGGTCTCAGGCGCGCGCAGCCCGCTGGTCTGCGGCAGCGACCAGGTCTCTCCCTGGTCCGTCGAGTGCGACAGGAAGACGGAGCCCAACTGCGTTCGAATCGACATCACCAGGTCTCCGTCCGAGAGCTCCGCAACCGACGGCTCGATCGCTCCGCGCATCGGCAGATCGATCACACCGGTCGCCCGCTGCCAGCTCTTGCCCTCGTCGTCGGAAAGCATGCAGGAGATCCGGTAGTGCTGCGTGAACTGTCCTCCGGTCCCGAATTCGAACGGCACGAGCAGCCGCCCTGACCGCAACTGCAGTAAGCTCGTTACACCACCCTGCATCCAGTTCCCCTTGGTGCGCCGCCAGAGGTAGCCGAACGACTCGAACGTCTCCCCGTCGTCCTTCGAACGTAACAACTCCATCGTGCTGCTGGAGCTCTCCGGATGCGTCTCGGTGCCGCCCCGGTGAGCGCGCAGGCACATCAGCAACAGATCCCCGGAGACCAGCCTTCGCAAGGCCGGCGCCTGCACGTTGAAGTCGGTTTCCAGATGAGGCCGGACCAGGACCCGCTCATCCTGCCAGCTCCGCCCGTCGTCATGGGAGAGACGGGACGCAATCTCGATCTCTCCGTAATCCTGGCTGCCGTAATCGCTGGTCGTGTATTTCTGCCAGGCGACCAGCAGGCGACCGTCGGTAAGACGGGTCACCGACCCCATGTCGTTGCGCGGACAGGAGTCGTCCACTCGCCGGACGACGGAGTACTCGAGACCCGGCATGACCTCGATCGGCACACCCGAACCGTCGAACGTAGCGGTGTCAGCTCCGGATCGGGTCGTCATTTCCTGATTCCCTGCTCCTCTCCGGTCTTGAGCCCGAATCGAACAGAGCATACAATGCGGGCGGCGGTACGCACGACCGATGAGTGACGCAGGTCTCGCCGGCGGGCCGGAGTCGGCTCCGAAGCGGCTTGCCGGCAGCGAAGAGCTCCGATCCGCCCTCGGCCGTGAACGATGGCAGCGCGCGAAGCGCATGCGGCTTCTCTATGTGCTGTTTCTCCTTCCCTTCGTCAGCCTGGTCGTCTTCCACTACATGCCGATCTACGGGATCATCATAGCCTTCAAGGACTACAAGCTGGGAGCCGGGTTCCTTGCGAGCCCGTGGAACAACTTCGAACACTTCGGGAACCTCTTCTCGACCCCGTTCTTCGCACGGATCTTGGGGAACACGATCATCATCAGTCTCCTGCACATCGGTTTCGGTTTCCCCGCCCCGATCCTGTTGGCGCTGCTCATCAACGAAATCGTCAACAACCGCTTCAAGCGCGTCGTGCAGTCGATCTCTTACCTCCCTCACTTCATGTCGTGGGTCATCCTGGCAGGGATCATCGTCGAGATTCTGTCTCCGCAGCGGGGAATCGTCGCGCACGTCGCCACTCTTCTCGGCCTCGAGCCGCGCAACGTGCTCACCGACCGCAGCCTCTTTCGGCCGATGCTCGTGGCCACCGGCATCTGGAAGGAGGTGGGCTGGGGAACGGTGATCTACCTGGCTGCGCTCTCTTCGATCAATCCGGAGCTGTACGAGTCGGCAGCAGTCGACGGCGCCGGCCGCATGCAGGTGGCGCTGCGGATAACGGTGCCGTCGCTGATTCCGGTCATGACGATCCTCGTCATCCTGAGGCTCGGCGAGCTGCTGAATGCCGGGTTCGATCAGATCTTCAACCTGTACAGCCCGCTCGTCTACGAGGTGGCGGACATCATCGACACGTATGTGTACCGGGTCGGCCTGATCCAGCGGAGGTACGACTTCGCAGCCGCGGTGGGTCTGTTCAAGAACGCGATCGGCGTGGCCCTCATCGTCGGCTCCAACGCGATCATCCGGCGGTTCAGTGATTACGGACTCTGGTAGGCGGGACCATGCAGCGGCCGTGGTACGCGCGTAGAAGGAGCGCCGGGGACGTCGCCTTCAGCGTCTTCAACACGCTGTTTCTCGTCTTGTTCTGCCTGACGATCCTCTACCCGTTCTGGACGACCTTGCTTCTCTCGTTTTCGCCTCCCGACGAGGTGCTGTCTCTGGGTTTCCGTATCTGGATCGACGAGTGGGCAACGACCGCCTATCGGTTCGCGTTCTCGCAGTATGGAAACGTCATCACCGCGTACGCCAACTCCGTGTACCGGACCGTCGTCGGAACGGTCCTCACCGTGCTCTTCACGATGATCGCCGCCTATCCGCTGGCCAAGAAGAACCTGCCCGGGCGCACCGCGCTGACCGTTGTCGTGCTCATCACGATGTTTTTTAGCGGCGGTTTGATACCGCTCTACCTGGTGGTGCGCAGCCTCGGACTCATCGACTCACGCTGGTCGCTCATCCTGCCGGCCCTCACGGTTGGTTTCTACATCATCATCATGCGCAACTTTTTCATGACGGTCGACACGTCGTACGAAGAGGCGGCGTTCATGGATGGCGCGAACTATCTCCAGATCCTCTTCCGCATCATCGTGCCGCTGTCGAAGCCGGTCATAGCCACGATAGCGCTCTGGCACGCGGTCTGGCACTGGAACGAGTGGCTGTACGCGCTCATCTTCCTCAATGACGAGTCGCTGCTCGTTCTGCAGCGTCTCCTCCGAAGGATGCTTCGGGACCTGACGCAGGTCGAGGAGGCTCTGATCGATCAGTTCGAGTCGGTGGAAGAGGTCAGGTTGCCGTCGGCAGCGCTCAGGGCGGCGATCACGATCATTACGATCGGTCCCATCATCCTGCTGTATCCCTTCGTGCAGAAGTATTTCATCAAGGGTATCTTCATCGGCTCGCTCAAGGGATGAGACGAGGGGAACGGCGGTGCCGTTCCCCTCGAGATCCGTGAACGATCGCGCTCCGGCGTCAGCGGACGATGTTGCCCTTGCGCAGCTCGGAAACGATCGGCGCCTTGGCGAGCTCTGCCAACACCTCGTCGCCACCGTTCTCGTGCCACCTCTCGACGTAGTCATCCCACGTGTCGTCGACATCTATCTCCCCGGTGAGCGCCCTGAGGAAGTATTCGTTGAACATCGTACCGAGAGTCTCCCCGACCCGTTGGTTGACCTCCACGAGGTTCGTATCATCCCGGCTTATTCGTGTAGGAGAGGAGAAAAAGTAGGCGCGTCCGCCGATTTGC
>JAPPKD010000261.1 GCA_028820215.1 Spirochaetaceae bacterium
TCGTCCCTCCGACCCGAATCGGCCGACAGAGACCCCTACAGCGCAATTTCCTCGTCTCCTCCGATCCCTTGCTGCCAAGAGAGCCTCCGGGTAGGATGGGCTCGCTCGAACTGCAGTCGGGGCCACGTTTGGTTCGCCTCGGTGTTCCAGGCCCCGGGCGCTTTATTGTCTCACATTGGACTTACGGGCAGCAAGGCTCTCGCTGCGTGCATCCGCCGATGGAAGTTACCGGAACATCCTGGCCTGCAGGTGTGGTACACGGCCCGGGGCGGGATCTTCGAAGACAGCAGATTCGCACCGGAGCGGAGCCCACGAACGATCGGCACCTACTTCGTGGACGAGCCCGGGTAGCTGATCTACATCATCTTGAAGTTCGGGACGGGTGACAATCGGTCCCCGCATGGCGTCCAAGGGGTCATTCTCTTCCAGTATTCACTGGCGGACGAGAGGGGAACGCCTGAATCTGCGCTCTGGCGCGCGGGACGACCAGAACCGCTGGATCGTCGCCTACCACACGCTTCAGCGGGGCACGATCCCAAACTGATCCACTACCCACCGTCCCGCCGTGTCGACATACAGTAGCTTCCGTCGAGCGACAGCGACCGAGTCGAGTCCGGCGGCCGACCGCCGGCCGCTCTGGCCCCGGACGCGTTCCTGGGCCCGTTGGGTTAGAGTAGGCGGCATGTACGACCACATCGCCACCCTGTCCGACGGACGCACCAGCCGCTGCTCGTCGTGGGACACGACCGGCCGCAATCAGGACCGCTGGCTCATCGCGCCCGGGGAGACCCGCGTCCTGGCCGACATCAAGGGTCCCGGAGTTCTCACCCATCTGTGGTTCACCCAGCGCAACCACTACCGCGAGTGCCTGCTGCGGATCACCTGGGACGACGCGCCGCACGCCAGCGTGGTGGCGCCGCTCGGCGACTTCTTCTGCCTGGGCCACGGCATCGTCGCGAACTTCCAGTCAGCGCTGTTCACCGCGTCGACCAACCACCACAACCGTTTCGATTCCGGCTGCGCGCTCAACTGCTACGTGCCGATGCCGTTCCGCAGGCGCGCGCTGGTGGAACTGATCAACGAGAGCTCCGAGGAGCACCTGCAGTACTTCTACGTCGACTACGAGCGGCTGCCCGGACCGTGCGAGGACGCCGGGTACTTCCACGCCGAGTTCCGGCGCGCCAATCCGTTCGGCGGCTGGGGTCACGAGGTAACGGTGAACACGGCGGAGGCCAACGTCGTCAATCGCGCGCGCACCGCGTGGGAGAACAACTACGTCATCCTGGACACGCGCGGCCGCGGCCACTACCTGGGCTGCAACCTGTCGGTCACCAACTTCCGGGGCACGTGGTGGGGCGAGGGCGACGACATGGTCTGGGTTGACGGCTACCGCTGGCCGCCCGACCTGCACGGCACCGGCAGCGAGGACTATCTCAACCAAGCGTGGGGGATGCAGGACAACGCCTTCCTGCGCAACGGCTCATCGATCCACGAGAAGAACACCGGCGGCTACCAGACCAGCTACGTGCTGCACCTGGAGAACCCGGTGCGCTTCCGCAAGGAGATCAGGGTCACCATCGAGCACGGGCACGGCAACCACTTGGCCAACGAGATGTCCTCCACCGCCTACTGGTACGCGGCCGAGCCCGCCGTGGCCGTGGCGCCACCGCCGATGACGCAGCGCCTGCCGGTCCTGCGCGACAACCAGGGCACGTGGCTGCACGACCCGGCACGCCGGCAACCCGGGCGTGAAGTGCCCCTGAACGCCGAGATGCGCCGGATGAAGGAGCGGGCGGCGCGCCAACCGCACGCCGGTTAGCCCTCAGTATGTCCTCGGTAAGCCCGGGCAGCCTGGTTGCCGACGTGATGGGCGGCAAGGGCGTGTTCTGGCCGCACGTACGGCCAAGACGATACGACGTTCGAGCCACCGACATCCTGAGCGGCGCGCCGACCGTCGAGACCTGCCGTACGGCGATAGCGCAACCGACTCCGTGATGCTCGACCCTCCTCTACATGTAATCGCCCGGCGCAGAAGCACACCGATGCCCGCAGCAGCACGACCGCCGCCATGCCGGGGCCGCGTTTCTCTCAAGGCTTGACACTCGGACCCGGTCACTCACATCTTGCGAAACGTATCATGATGACACCCAAGACGAATATGCGCCTCGTCTACTACATCGGCGCGGGAGCCAGCGCGCACTCCTTGCCATTGGCATGCAACATGCCCGCGCGCATGCGAAAGCTGGCTGATGAACTCGGGACGGATGATTGTCGGAATAGAGTAGACCCCGTGCAAAGAGGCCGTCTCGATCAACTCGCAGCGCAGTTGGAGCGTTTGGCCGAACGTGCCGACTCAAGAAACGTAACGATCGACGAGCTTGCGAAGTGTAATCATCTCCGAGGAGAGCACGAGGATCTTCGCACGCTCAAGGCGACGTTGTCCGCTCTTTTCATGATAGAAGAAGGTCGCCAACCGGCCGATCCCCGTTACGGTCACTTCTTCGCGTACATGGCCGATCGAGACACGACAGATGCCGTTGCGATGCCGACCGACGTGCGTGTGATCTCTTGGAACTACGACCACCAGTTCGAGAAGTCGTTCGCCGAGTTCACTCCTGAGTCAGACTACCATGGAAGAAGATCCACGGGAGACAGGCTGCAGGTCGTACCCTCACTCATTCCTGACAGGTACGACCCAAATGCTTTCTCGATCCTGAAGCTCAATGGCTCGGCCGGTGAACGCGTGCCGCCGGCTACGGATTCACCACTCAGACATAACCCTGACCTGTATGTCCACCCTTCAGACTTTGGTTACTCGCTCTTCCTCGCCCTGCGCTTCTGCGAAAACGTCGCCTCCGAAGACTTGGAACCCTATTTTCAGTTCGCCTTCGAGGACGACGGCCGCCGTTCCCATACACTTGAGCTTGTCGACAGGTTCGCGCCTGTCCCCGCCGTCGTGGTGATCGGCTACTCGTTTCCGCAATTCAATCGCGACTTGGATCGGGGAATCTTCGATGCACTGCGCCCCAGCGAAGTCTTCCTGCAAATCGCGGACGACACCGGCGTCAGGGATAGAATCGTCGGGCTGGGGGTCGACTCGGACAAGATCAAGGTTGTCGAGGATCGGGAGCAGTTCTTCATCCCGTATACCTACTCCCCGTCGGAACGCAAATTGCCGTGCGGAATTTCCGCTCCGTAGCTCAAGGATAGCACCCAACGGGCCTACCGGAGCCTTGCACTTTCGCTCGGTCAGCGATCCTCGGCGCCGTCCGCCTCGCCGCTGTCCGCGCGGGGCAGCCCGATGATGAAGCGGGCTCCGCTGTCGTGGTTCTCCGCCCGCACGCTTCCGCCGTGCGCCTCGACGTGCGCCCGCACGATGGCCAGCCCCAGCCCGCTGCCGCCTTCCGGAGCGTGCTCGCTGCGATAGAACCGCTCGAAAACGTGCGGCAGATCCTCCTCGGAGATCCCCGGTCCGCGGTCGGTCACGGACACGTGCACCGTGTCGTCGCGCTCGTGGATGTCCACGGTCACCGTGGTGCCCAGTGTGGTCCAGTCGATCGCGTTCTGCACCAGGTTGCCGATCGCGGCCTCCAGCGAGCGCTGATCGCCTTCGATCGCGGTGCGTCCGCGCTCGATCAGCTCCACCTGCACCGAGCGTGACTCGGCACGGGCGCGCAGCAGCGCGATCGCGTTCCTGGCAGCATCGGTCAACTGCAGGGGACGCCGCTCCAGGCCGGCCACCCCGCCTTCCAGGCGCGCGATGTCGAGCACGTTGGTGGTGATCCACTCCATGCGTTCGATCTGCCGCAGACACTCCGGCAGGAACTCGCTGCGCATCTGGTCGTCCTCCGGGTGCTTCTTCATCAGCTCGGTGAACGTCCGCAGTGCCGTCAGCGGTGTGCGCAGCTCGTGCGAGGCGTCGCCGACGAAGCGGCGCAACACGTCGCGCTCCCGGCGCAGCTCCTCGATGGTCGTGCCGAGCCGGGAAGCCATCGCGTTGAAGGCGACGGCCAGCTCGCGCATCTCCCCCTTGCCGCGCTCCGGAGCGCGGACACCGAGGTCGCCGTCGCCCATGCGCCGGGCAGACGAAGTCAGCGACGAGATCGGAGCGGTCATGCGACGCCCGACCACCAGCCCGATCAGAGCCGCCAGGACCGTGGTCGCCACACCGGCCGCCACGAAGGTGTCGCGCAGGCCGCGCCGGACCTCTTGCAGCACGCCCCGGCCCGAGCCGATCTGCACGTAGCCGAAGGGCCGCGCGGGATCGCCGATCGGCACGGTCACCGCAGGTTCGATCTCGGCCTCGGGCTCCACCAGCGCCGCGCGGGCGGAAGCTGCCTGCCGGTCGAGGGTCAGGCGATTGCCCAGCAGGTCACGCCTCACGCGCATTCCGCGCGCGTGGGACTCCAGACCGAACCGCCGATACATCTCCTCACGCCACTGCTCCAGCGCGGACAGGCGTGAGCGCTCCATCAGCAGCAGTACGGCCGCCGAACCCAGGTCGAGGTCGCCGAACGCCGGGAACGCCCAGACCAGCTCATAGTCGCTCATGCGGGCCGAGTCGGCCCACACGCGCCGTGAGCGGTCCAGGATCCAGACCCTGACATCGCCCATGAGCGCCGAGGTTTCCGCCAGGTGCTGCAGGCGTCGCTGGTCCAGGATCGGAGAAAAGTACGGCAGGCTCTGGGTCGCGATGACCGCTGCGGTCTCCTGCAGCATGTCGCGCTCGCGACGCTCCACGAGCCTGCCGATGACCGCCATGGAGAGGCCCCCCATGACGGCGATCGCGACGATCGAGATGACGGCGAAGCTCAGTACCAGCCGCCACCTGATCGTCGCGAACACGCGGGTCACCGAATCGGTTTGCCCGAACCGGGTCTACCCATCCGGGCTACCCAATCCGGGCTACAGGGCGCTGGCGGCGTCCATGTCGCCGCTGGTGTCCTTGTCGGCGTCGTCGTGATCGCCCCGGGACCTCCCGCGCCGCTCGAAGCGCTGCCTCATGTCGTCGAACATCCTGCGCATGTCCTCCAGGGCCGGAAATGCCTGGTAGCGGATGCCGAGCATGGCCGCCCCGCTCTCCGCGTCTGCCCCCAAGGTGACCATCGCCGTCATTTCCTCACCGTCGCGCTGGTAGTCGATGCTCACCTCGGCGCCGGCTTCGTGGCCGCCGATGATCTCCACGAGCTGACCCGGAGATCCATCCAGCGTCTGGCCACCGACGGCGGTGATCCAGTCGCCGGGTTCCAGTCCCGCGTTCGCAGCCGCACTCTTGTCGACGACCTCCACCACGACCACTCCCGGCTTGTCGGACTCTATGCGGAACTGGAATCCGCGCCGTTCGGGAGCCATCGGCATGCGCAGGCCGCGTCGCGGCAGCCGGTCCACGCTGGCGCCCGCACCGCCGGTGATCGCCAGTCCGATGCGCGGCTGTCCCCAGATGCGCTCGATCGCCACGACCTGTTCGCGCGTGTCGTCGCCGTGCCTGATGCTCAGTGTCACCTCGGAGCCTTCCGCTTCGGCCAGCGCCTGCACCAGCTCGCGCGCGCTTGCCAGAGCCTGACCGTCGATGCCCAGGATCAGGTCGCCTCGCTCGATGCCGGCCGCCGCCGCCGGGCCGTCGGGGTCGACCTGGGTGACGATCACCCCCATGGCCGCCTCGGCCTCACCGCCCTCCTGCGCGGCCAGCGGCAGGCCGACCGCCAGCAACGCCGCCGTCGCGATTGCCAGTACCTTCGTCCGTCTCGTCGTCATCGCAATTCCCTCCATGCGATTGAAGCTGGCATAACGATCGAAGCTGCGGTTTGCGACCCTGTTTCCGCAGAATTAAGTTTTTGTAACACTCGCGAAGCGGTAGCCGAAGCCACGCACGGTCTGAATCCAGCGCGGCGAGCCCGGATCGTCCTCGATCTTCTCCCGCAGCCGGCGCACGTGCACGTCGACGGTACGATCGTAGCCGATGTCGGCAGTGTACCCCCACACCGCCTCGATGATCTGCGCGCGGCTGAGCAGCCGCTCCGGCCGTTCCGCCAAGTAGCGCAGCAGCCGGAACTCGGTCGGCGTCAGGTTCACCCGCCGGCCGCCCCGCTCCACCGCCATGAGGTCGGGATCGATCACCAGATCGCCGAAGCTGATGCGCTCGCTGCCGGCGGACGCGGCCAGCTCGCCGTAGGCACGCCGCAACAGGGCGCGCACGCGCGAGACGAGCTCGCGGAGCTGATATGGCTTGACCACGTAGTCGTCGGCGCCGAGCTCCAGGCCGAGCACCTTGTCCATCTCTTCGTCACGCGCGGTGAGCATCAGGATCGGTTCACGCCGGCCTTCGCCCCGGATCGCCCTGCACACGTCGAAGCCGCTCATGTCGGGCAGACGAATGTCCAGGATCAGCAGCCGCGGGTTCCACGTCCGGAACAATTCCAGGCCGCCGGCGCCGTCGCGGGCGCAGCGCACCGCGAAGTCCTCCTTGCCCAATCCATACTCCAGGCCACGAGCCACGGAGGCGGAGTCCTCGATCACCAGAATGCGCTCGCCGCTCACCGCCGCCCATCCCGGGCCAGCACCGCTTGCGCCAGCGCGGCGCGCAGCTCGTCGAACCCCTGCTTGTGCAGCGCGCTCAACGGGATGGCCCGCGCCGACTCGCCCGGCTCCATGACGTCGGGCAGCGGCATGCCGTCCTCCACCCGATCGACCTTGTTGAGCACGGTCACCGTGGGGCGGTCGGCGGCGCCGAGCTCCCGCAGCACGCGCATCACCTCGGCCGCCTGCTCGCGCGCCATCGGGTGGCGTGCGTCGACCACGTGGATCAGCAGATCGGCCTCCACCACCTCCTCGAGCGTCGCGCGGAACGCGGCCACCAGGTTGGCGGGCAGCTTCTGCACGAAACCCACCGTATCGGTCAGCAGCAGCGGCACGTCGTTCACCTGGACGCGGCGCGTGGTCGGGTCCAGGGTCGCGAACAGGCGGTTCTCGGCCCGCACCCCGGCGCCGGTGAGCGCATTCATCAGCGTGCTCTTGCCGGCGTTGGCGTAGCCGACCAGGGCAGCCACCGGGAGGCGGGAGCGCCGCCGGCGCTCCCGGTGGCCGGAACGGGCGGCGGAGATGGCCTGCAGGTCCTTGCGCAGCCGGCTGATGCGGGTGCGCACGCGCCGCCGGTCCACCTCGAGCTGGGTCTCACCCGGGCCGCGCACCCCGACGCCGGCGTTGCCGGCGGAACGGCCGCCCGCCTGGCGCGCCAGGTGGGTCCACATGCGGGTCAACCGCGGCAGGCGGTATTCGAGCTGCGCCAACTCCACCTGGATCTTGCCTTCATGGGAGCGGGCGTGGGAGGCGAACACGTCCAGGATGAGCGCCGACCGGTCGAGCACCTTGACCTCTTCACCGAGGATCTGCTCCAGGTTGCGCTGCTGGTTCGGCGCCAACTCGTCGTCGAAGAGCACCACGTCGACGCCAAGGCTGGAGGCGAGCTCCGCGATCTGCGCCGCCTTGCCGGAGCCGATGTAGGTCGCCGGATTCGGCCGCGGCAACCGCTGACGCTCCCGGCCGGCGATCGACAGCCCGGCCGTCCGCGCCAACTGCCCCAGCTCGGCGAGCGACGCGTCCAGCGGCCACCCGTCCCCGTCGCGCGTCAACTCACAGCCGACCAGCAACACGCGCTCGGCGCCCATCAGGCACCTTCCCTGCCGGCGCCGGCTCGCCCGGAATCCGTCAGCCGCTCCGCCGCCGGCCCGGCCAGCCGCACCAACGCGCGGGTCACGGCCGAACGGTCGTCATCCTCGGCGCTGCGCAGTTTCAGCAGTTCCGCCCGAGCGTCGTCCAGCGCCAGATTGCCCGGTGCGCCGGGGTAGTCCTTGGCGAGGGCGGCGGCGAGGGCGGCGTCGTCCCGCAGGGGAGGGCCTTCGCCCGCCTCGCGCAGCTCGGCGCCGACGTGGCGGTAGGCATCACGGAACGGCATGCCCTGCGCGACCAGCTCGTAGGCGCGGTCGGTCGCCAGCAACTCCGGCGTACAGCCGTCCCGCAGCCGGCGCTCGTCGACCGTCAGCCGCGAAACGGCCAGCCGCATCACCGTGACGCAGCCCGCCGCCTCCTCCAGCGCGTCCAGGAACGGGCCCTTGGTTTGCTGAAGGTCGCGGTGATAGCCGCTCGGCAGGTGCTGCGTGATGGCCCGGATGGTCGCTGCCTGACCGTCGACGAACGCGGCCTTGGCCCGCACCAGCTCCAGCAAGTCCGGGTTGCGCTTCTGCGGCATGATGCTGCTGCCCGTGGTCAGCTCCTCCGGAAGGCGGAAGTAGCCGAGCTCCGGCAGCGTGAACAGAAGCAGGTCGCAGGCGAGCCGCGCGAGCGTGGCGCAGACGCGGCCGGCCGCCTCCGCAACCTGCGCCTCCACCGCGCCGCGGCTGGTGTTCACGTACAGAACGTTGTTCTGGACACCCGCGAAGCCCAGCGACACCGCCACCTTCCGGCGGTCCAGCGGCAACGGGACACCGTACCCGGCGGCCGCGCCGAGCGGGTTGCGGTCGTTGCGGCGATACGCGCAGGCGACCAGGTCCGCGTCGTCGATCAGGGCCTCGGCGAACGCGGCCGCCCACAGCCCGACGGTTGACGGCATCGCCGGCTGCATGTGGGTACGGCCGGCCATCGGCGTCCGCGCGTGGGCGCCCGCGAAGTCGAGCAGCGTACCTGTAAGCCCGGTGACTTCCGCGCGGAAGTCGAGCAGCCACTCGCGCGTGTACAGGCGCAAGGCACCGATCACCTGGTCGTTGCGCGAACGTCCCGTGTGTATCTTCTTGCCGGCCTCCCCCACCCGCCCGGTCAGGAACCGCTCCAGGGCGGAGTGGCCGTCCTCCTCGTCATCCCGAATTCGGAACCGGCCGGCGTCGATTTCGGCAAGCGCCTCCCGCAGCGCCTCCCGCAGCGCGGCGAGCTCGGCCGCCTGAAGGATGCCGATCGCGCCGAGCATGTCGGCGTGCGCGAGGCTGGCGACCGCGTCGGCCTTCAGCAGCTTCCGGTCATGGATGCGGTCGTCGCCGACCGTGAAGCGCTCGACGGCCAGATCAAGATGACCGCCCTTGTCCCAGAGCTTGGCCCTGTCCCACAGCCTGGCCGCCGCCCGGCTCACGACGCACCGTCGTCGCCGACGCGGGCGACCCACACGTTCAGCATCTTCTCGGTCGCATCCGCGGCGGCCAGCACCTGGTCCGAATTGACCCCTTTGGTCGTCAGCGTATCGCCGTCGCCGCGCCACGTGATCGTGCACTGCACGATCGCATCCGAGTGTCCTCCCGGAGGAATGGAAACCACGTAGTCGATCAGCTCCGGCAGCGTCAGGCCGATCTCGCCCGTGATCAGGCCGACGGCCTTCATGAACGCGTCGTACCCGCCGTCCCCCTGCGCCGAGTCCTCGTGGACCGCGGCGTCCTCCCCGCCGGGAGCGGTGTAGCTCAGCTTGACGGTGGCCGTCGACCGCAGGCCGATGGCGGAGACGATAACGACCGACTCCAGGACGAAGTGGCGCTCGTGCGGGCGCGCCAGCACGTCGTCGACGATGTAGGGAAGATCCTGCTGCGTGATCGTCGCCTTGCGGTCGGCCAGCTCCTTGATCCGCTCCAGCACGGCGTTGCGCTGCTCGCGGCTGAGCTCGATACCGAGCGCGTCCAGGTGATGCTCCAGGGTGGCCTTGCCGGCCAGCTTGCCGAGCGCGTAGGAGCGCTCCCGCCCGAAGCGCTCGGGCAGCAGCCGCCCCTGGTACAGATCGCCCTTGCGATCGCCGTCAGCGTGGATGCCTGCGGTCTGGGTGAAGGCGTTGGCGCCGGAGATCGCCTTGTTCGGGGGCACGCGGCGTCCGGACACCACGTCCACGCGCTCGCTCACCTGCACCAGCTTGCTCTCCTGGACGCGGGTCGTCCTGCCCAGAAAGTCGTGCATGCCGACCACCACCTCGTCCAGCGGGGCGTTGCCCGCACGCTCGCCCATGCCGTTGACCGTGCAGTGGACTCCGGCAACCCCGGCCTCGATCGCGGCCAGCGTGTTGGCGGTAGCCAGTCCGTAGTCGTTGTGCGCGTGAAAGTCGAAGTGCCGATCGGGGAAGCGGCTGACGATGGCCTCCACCATCTCGGTCACCATCGCCGGCGACAGCACGCCCAGCGTGTCCGGCAGCATGATGCGCACGATCGGCGTGTCGGCCAGGCCGCCGATGAGGTTCAGGACATAATCGCGCGAGTTGATCATTCCGTTCGACCAGTCCTCCAGGTACAGGTTGCAGGCCACGCCGAGCCGGCCGGCCTTGCGTACCGTGTCGTCGATGTCCGCAACGTGCTGCGCGGGCGTCTTGCGGAGCTGCGTGGTCAGGTGCTTGAGCGATCCCTTCGCCAGCACGTTCATCACCTTCCCACCCAGATCCGCGATCCAGCGCGCGGAGGCCTCTCCGTCGGTGTACCCCAGAATCTCGACCCGGTCGGCGGCGTCGTGCGAGACGGCCCACCGCAGGACCGTCTCCGCCCCCTCCCGCTCGCCGGCGCTTACCTGCGCGCTGGCGATCTCGATGCGGTCCACGCCGACCTCTTCCAGCACGAACTGCGCGATGGAGAGCTTCTCTTCCGGCGTATAGCTGACGTCACGCATCTGCTCGCCGTCCCGCAGCGTGGTGTCCATCACCTCGATCATCTTCGCGTCGTCTCCCCCTTCGCCCTCCGTGAGTCCCTCAAACGAGAAAGGCCGTGAGCCTCCGGGAGCCCACGGCCTGCCTCGATCACGTCGTCGCGATCAGCTAGCGCACATGGGACCCTCGAAGGCCCTCGATAATCCCGATCGGAGTGCGCCTCGCCATCGGCTGCAAGCTACCGGTGCGAACGATTGCGCGTCAAGGGTTCTCCGCGGCCGGCCCGCGGCCGGCGGCGTGTGGCGGCGCATCCCTCCAACCAGCGCGCCGCATCGGTGGCGCTGGTCATCGACGGGGAGGGCATCTGCTTTGTCGACTGCTCCCGGAACCCATAGGACACTTCGCACGTCGCGGCGTCCACGGCATGCCGAGTTTCAGCGGCCCATCGACTCAGCGTCTTGCTCAGCGAACGGCCCGCGCTGTCCAGCGTGTCGCGGCAGATGGGCTCCAGCGAGTCGGCGCCCAGTGTCAGGCGCGCCTGGAGCGCGAATTGGGACAAGACAGCGCGCATGCCCTCCGTGCCGATGTCCCGGGCCACTTGACCGGCCTCGACGTTGTATACACCAACACGCACCGGCAGTCCCCCGCAGTCCCGCCGTTCAGCAGGTCGTGCACGGCCAGCAGCGCCGACGTCCTGCATGAACTCCCGCACTGCATCGGTCCCGCCCACGCGGGGATCGGGCCGATCGGCCACCATCTGCTCCCACATCTCCCGGACCAGACGTCCCTGACCTCGTCATCCGTGAGGTACGCGGACTCAGGAATTGCGAAGCCCCGGTTCAGTGTTTGGCTGATAACGCATGAGGTCGTCCGTGGTCTTTCATTGAGGGCAGACGCGAAGCCAGCGGGCCGGACACGCGGCCGGGGCACGGAGGGTACCGTCATGAGCCTACAGAGCGCACCTGTAGCCTCGGGACCCGCCCCGGAAGCGGACACGACTTTCACACCAGGAGAGTCGAGTGATGAAACGGATCTCGATCGTGGGCGCGCTGCTGGCGTTGTGCGCTGTCGTAGGACCGGCCCCTGTGGCGGCAGACGGCGGGGATGCTCTCACCCAGCTCAGCAAGCTCGATTTCAAGGTGGAGGACCCACCGCATGGGTTCAATCCCAGGAAGTTTCTGCAGCTCCACGCGTCGGCGAAGAGCGGGAATGCCGAAGCCCAGTTCGGCGTGGGGGTCATGTTCGCCCTGGGCGTGATCGTCACCGACCAGGGCGATGCCGAAGCGACCGCGCTGTTCCGGAAGGCGGCCGATCAGGGGTATGCCCCGGCGCAGATCACCCTCGGCCGAAAGTATGTCGAGGGCAACGGCGGCGATGCGGACTACGCCGAAGCCGCGCGCTGGTTCCGACTGGCCGCCGAGCAGCAGAACCGCTACGGACAGACCTACCTCGGGCTGATGTACGGCATTGGCGTCGGTGTCGAACAGGACTACGGGGAGTCCGTGAGGCTGCTGCGGCTGGCCGCCGAGCAGGGCGACGGCGTTGCGCAGGCGCGGCTGGGTGACATGTACGCGTACGGCGAAGGCGTCGAGCGCAACTCCGACGAGGCCGACAAGTGGTATCGGCTCACCGCGCAGAAGTACAAGGAACGCATCTATGTGGTCGCCGGCGTCGAGTTCACGTCGGGCCGCATGAGCCTGTGGCATCTGATTCATCTCGGTGAGCTGTACCGCGATGGCGTGGCAGTCCCCCACAACCTCATGAACGCCTACCGCTGGATGCACATCTCGAACCGGGGACATGTCTGGTCGACCAGAACGCCGGAAGGCATGGTCCCGTACCAGATGAAAATCGACCGGCTCGCCGAGCGGATGACCCACGAGGAGCTGGCCGAAGCCCGCCGGGCGGCCGATGAGTTCATAGAGACCTACCTCTGACGTCGCGACTGCCGCACACAAAGACGGACGCGGCGCCCCCCGGTGAGCGCCGCGTCCATGTGGAACGGTGGGGCGGGTGCGCCCGGCCGGGCTTCAGCCTCCCCCGCGTTCGCCCCGAGCCCCAGCAGCGCCGACGGCATCGCTGGCACTTGCGCGTTCAGGTACGTTACGCCTACCGTAATGCTGAACATGTATGATCCGATCCTTTGCCGACCAGCGCACCGCGAACGTCTTCGACGGCGTGGCCGAGGAATGGAGCGAACAGATGGTTCAGGTACCGAGGCATCGGATCGCATCCCATCCCGGGGCACTGCTGCTTGAGCAGATCAGCGAGATGGGACTGACCGTCAACGGTGTTGCTCGAGACGTCGGCCTGCCTGCCACGCGGCTGCATGAAATCGTGCATGAACGCCGCGGCATCAGCCCCGAGACGGCAATCGCGTTGGGCGTCTACTTCGCGCAGACCCCGGAGTTCTGGATGAATGCCCAGACGGCCTACGATCTGTCCAGGGAACTGGTCGAGAACGGCAGGGAAATCCGATCACGCATCCGCTGCCACGCCGCACGTCGAGCTGCGACCTGAGGCTGCCGGCTCGGAGCGTACCCGCTCGCTCATCGTCCATACTACGGACGACGCGCCGTAGCGTCACATGCCCCAGACCGTGACCGGCACGCCGTCTGCGGCCGGCGTGCGGCGGAAGATCTTCTCCTCCCAAGTCCGTTCCGGGTCGCGGTCGAACACGATCAGGTGGCCCGCCTCAGCCGCGCAGCGGTCCGCGTAGGCGCAGGTCTGCCTGATCCCTTCCGCGACCGTCCGCTCCAGCTCCCCGCGCCGCACCTTGCACTCCACCACGAACCGCCGCTCCCGCCCGCCCTGCGGCCACACGATCAGCAGGTCCGTGCGCCCGCGCCCCAGCGCGTACTCCCGCTCGATCCGTCCGCCGCCGTTGACGATGCGCTGCAGGTGCGCCTGCAGCAGCAACTGCGGCCCCGCCTCGTGGTAGCGCTCGAAGCGCTGCATCCAGTGCTCGGAGTGCTCCCGGAAGAACGCCTGGAAGGCCGCGATCAGCCCCTCCACGTCCAGCCCTCCGTCCGCGTCCACGTACCACGCCATCCGTTGCGGCAGCGTCTCCTGCACCACGTAGTTCAGGTGGCGCGGCACCACCTC
>JAPPKD010000074.1 GCA_028820215.1 Spirochaetaceae bacterium
CGGCTTCAACTTGGTCCCGGAGACTGCCTGATTCTGCTTGTTTCTAAGGAGCGCGAGCCGTATCGGCCGGCGGCTAGCGGACCGCCGCTCAGCTCCCGGATCAGGGTATGGGCGAAGGAGACGGCAGCCAGATTCTGATAGAGGTTGCGGTACGGCCCGACGCGGAAGTCGCCCGCTCCGTCGCCGAGGTACTCCGCGGAGAACCGGGCGGCGGGGCGCTCGGGGCGTGCGAGCTGATAGGCGAAGATCTGGCGATAGAGCCCAATCCAGGGCCGCAGCCGCCCGGGCTCCCACGGCCGGTCCAGGCCGCCGTTCGGCAGGGCGGCGGTCGCCGCGTCGCCGCGCGGGTCGGCAATCGGATACTGAATGCTGCCGCGTCCGCGCGGCAGGTCGTTCGGCACCGCCGCGCGCAGGTGGCCGTTGCCGATCAGTCCGGCCTGCACGATCCGGCGGCCGATCAGGTTGTCCGGATCGAGCGGATCCAGGTTGAGTTCTCCGGCCGCGATCGCCGGCCACTGCGGGAAGTGCGGGTTGCCGATCTGGTGGAGGTAGTGGGAGAAGTCGGCCGCGACCCGCAGTCCGGTGCGTCCGCCGGTCGCGTCCGAGAGCCGGTGGTGCACGGCCAGCAGGCGGCGCGGATCGTGGGAGAAGCGGTCGACGTGGGTCTCCGTGAAGAGCTCGATGCCCTGGGCCTGCGCCATCTCCTCGGCCCTGAGGTAGAAGCCGCACAGCGCCTCCAGCGACGGGGTGGTGCTGTCGCCCAGGACCTGGATGTTCAGCCGATCGACGGTCCCGGCGCGCCTCGCCAAGGTCAGGTAGCCGCTCAGCGCCTGGACCGCATCCGGGTTCTCGGCGTCCCCGCCCAGCACGCACAGGCGGGTGAACTGCTTCAGGGGCATCCCGTGCTCGGCCGCGACCTCCGCGAACTCCTCGGCTCGCGCTTCCGGCGGCACGGTCTCCACGAACTGGATCGGCGCGTCCGCGTCGTGCTCCTCCATCAGCCGGGCCAAGTGGCCGAAGAACTGGTGTGCGACTTCGCGAAAGCGCCGCGGCTCGGTGACCGACCTGATCTCGGCAAGACCGTCCACTCCGGCCAGGGCGGTGCCGCCCATGTCGCTGCAGACGCCGATCTCGATGCGCCCGGCAGCGGTCGTGGTCGAGGGCGCGGCGCTCATCTCAATAAGGCAGCCGGCCTCCGGAGACGTTCAGCGTCTGCCCGGCGATGTAGTCGGATTCGTCACCGGCCAGGTAGACCGCCACGTTGGCCATGTCCTCGGGCCGCTGGATCCTACCGATCGGCACCGATGCCACCGCCTCCGCCTTGAACGAGCCGGGCGCCGCGCCGCTGGGGCCGGTGACGCCGCGATCGATCACGTTCCACATCTCCGTGTCGACGATGCCGCCGCAGATGCAGTTGACCAGGATCCCGTCGGCGGCAAGCTCCACGCCCAGCTGGCGGGTCAGGCCCACCACCGCGTGCTTGCTCATGGCGTACACCCCGAGCGGGGCCTCCTTGCCCGGCGCCATTTTCCCGGCGCCGCTGGCGTTGATGATGATGCGACCGCCGTACCCCTGGCGGAGCATCTGCCGGGCGGCAGCCGTCGCGGTGAGAAACGCGCCCTTGGCGTTAACCGCCATCTGCCGGTCGAAGCTCGCCTCGCTCGCCTCCACCAGGGGGGCCACCTCGCAGATGCCGGCATTGCAGACCATGCAGTCCAGGCAGCCGAACAGCTCCACGGCGCGGGCGATCGCCCCTTCCACCTGCTCCGCGGAGGTCACGTCCATCGGCTGATACGCCGCGCGCGTGCCGCGCTGCTTCGCCAGGCCGATCACCTCGGCGCTGTCGCCCTCCACGACGTCGGTCAGCAGAACTCGCGCACCTTCGGTCACGAAACGCCGCGCGATCGCCAGGCCGATGCCGCGGCCGGCCCCGGTTACGATCACGGCCTTGTCGATCAGTTCTGGATAGGTCGCCATCTTGCCTCCAACCTTCGACGGAAAGAGGGCCGCTGACAAGGCTGAGACCGGGACGGAACGATAGCCTGCCGGCCCTGCTCGACCGGGAGACGGCCGCCGACTATGCTCTGGCGGCCGGTGCCGCCGGCACACAGCCACCATGAAAACCAATCATGTCAGACAGAAACTCAAGGCCGGCCAGGCGACGGTCGGCTGCTTCCTGGGCATGGGCAGCCCGAACGTCGCCGAGCAGATGGCCCACTCCGGATTCGACTTCATCGTCATCGAGATGGAGCACAACGGGCTGGACATGGCCGAGGTGCAGCATATGCTCATGGCGGTCAACGGCACCGACGCCATCCCGATCGTCCGCATCCCCAGCTCCGACCAGGTATTCATCCAGCGCTCGCTGGACATCGGCGCCCTCGGCATCATCGTGCCGCTGCTGCGCTCAGCCGAGCAGGCGCGGGAGGTCGTGCGCGCGACCCGCTATCCGCCCGACGGGATCCGCGGCTTCGGTCCGCTGCGGGCGTCGCAGTACACCCTGGACTACCCCGACTACCTCGCCCGCGCCAACGACAACATCCTGGTCTCGTTTCTGCTGGAGACGCGGGAAGCGATGGAAGACCTCGAGGAGATCACGGCCGTTCCCGGTGTGGACGCGTTGTACCTGGGCCTCTGGGACCTGTACCTGAACCACGGCGTGAGCCCCTTCGAGATGCCACACCCCGAGATGGAGAAGGTCGTGGAGCGTGCGATCGAGGTGTGCGCGGCCAGCGGGGTCGCCCTGGGGATCGGCTCCGCCACCCCGGAAGACCTCACCCACTGGCGCGACCGGGGACTTACCTACCTGGGGTACGGGCCGGATTTCGTGCTGCTCACCAACGCGGCACGCGCCGGCATCGAGGCGTTTCGCGCGAAGCCGGGCGACTGATGGCCGATCCGGGCTCGTCGATGCTCGACGCCACCGCGGCGGCCGGCGACCCGGACCGCCTCAGGGCGCTGCTGGACGAGCACGGCTATCTGCTGCTGCGCGGCGCGCTCGACCGCGACCTGGTGCGGCGCGTGCGCGACGACCTCATCGCCATCCTGCACGACTGCCACATCCTGGAGAGCCCCACCGCGCCGCCGCTCTGGAGCGGCGGACCGCCGCCCACCGAAGAGGAGTACCTGGTCTACTACCAGCGGGCCGTACAGCTCGACTCCTTCAACCGGCTCGCGGAGTCGCCGGAGGTGCGCGCCGTGCTGGAGGCGATCTACGACGGTCCGGTGCAGGTGTGGAAGCAGCGGTTGCTGCGCATCATCCCGCCCGACCCGGAGGGCGCGGCGCCGCTCGGCGTCGGCGCCCACCAGGACGGCAGCCCGCAGCTCGGCTACCTGACGCAGGACTTTTGTACGGCCTGGATCCCGCTCACCGAGATCGACGAGTTGCTCGGCGGACTGGCCGTGGTGCCCGGCTCCCATCGCGGCGGCGTGCGCGCGCAGACCGGGGCGGCGTCGAGCTCCCTGAAGACCGCCAGGGACCAGGTGTTCGAGCTGCCGTCTGCGGACGAGCGGTGGGTCACCACCACGTACAGCCCCGGCGACCTGGTCGTCTTCGCCAGCATGACCCTGCACAAGGGGTACCCCAACACCTCGGACCGGCTGCGGCTCTCCTGCGACTTCCGCTACCAGCCGCAGGGCGCCTACGCCAACTGGCTGGCGCACACCAGCGGACCCGAAGTGCGGCGCACGGCCCAGCAGATCGACGCGGTCGTCACCAGCCGCGCGCTGTACGTGACCACCCACGCCGACGCGGACCTGCGCGACGCGGTGCGGCGGCGCATGCTGGAGGAGCGCAGCACCACCCTGGAGCGGGCCCGGGAGCTGGCCGCCGAGCTGGCTGGAGGCTGACACGCCGATGAGTGACACGGCAGAGGAGTTCCTGCCCCGCCCGGCGCCTGCCGCCCGGCAGACGCGAGTGTTCTACGACCCCGCCTCCTACTCGGCCTTTCCTCATGTCATCCGCATGGAGGGAGACGAGCTGCTGATGGCGTTCCGGCAGGCGCCGCGGGTGGAGGGCATCAGGCACACCCATCCGCGCTCGATCATCACGCTGATCCGCTCGTACGACCTGGGCGAGACCTGGGAGGTCGGCGCCGCCTCGCAGATGGGCGCCGGCGGCGGCCAGGAGCTGGGGCTGATCTACCTGGGCGGCGGCACGGTGGGCGGCGCGCTGGCCGCGCACGAGGTCGTGCACTGGCACGAGACCGAGCGGATCACCTTCCGCGATCCGCCCCGCAAGGAGTACCCGTACGTCGGCGGCAGCCCCGACACCGACGTGCCTCCGTTCGCGTACAGCAACGTGGGAGCGCTGTGGTGCTGGAGCGAGAACTACGGGCTCACTTGGCGCCTGGAGCACGCCCTGCTGGTCGGCGACAAGGCACAGGCCTGCGCGCCGCCGGTGCGTATCGCCGACGGCACGCTGCTGATCCCGGCCTACGTCTCGCTCGACGGGGACCCCAACTCCTCGGTGCTGTACCGTTCCCATGACGGCGGCGCCACTTGGTCCGAGGGGACGGTGATGGCGCGCGGCCGCGCCGGCACCCGCGACTACAACGAGCCGGGCGTGATCGAGCTCGAGCCCGGCCACCTGCTCGGCCTGCACCGCACGACGACCGGCGACCGCGAAGCTCGCAGCCTGTTCTGGCAGAACGAGTCCCGCGACGCCGGCGCCACCTGGACCCGTCCCGTGCCCACCACCATCCAGTCCGGTGCCTGTCCGCGGCTGCTGAAGCTGCGCGACGGCCGGCTGCTGTTGACCTACGGCCGCCGCCTGCCGCCGTACGGGATCTACGCGTCGATCAGCGACGACGGCGGCCGGAATTGGGGCCGCACCAGTTGGCTGGTACGCAAGACGCCGGAGGCCGCCCTCGCCGATCAGGGCTATACGTCGTCGATTCAGCTCGACGACACGCGCATCTTCACCACCAGCTACGCGCAGTGGCGCGGCGTCACCGGCATCACCGGCACGTTCTGGGAGCTGCCCTGACAGTCCCCGGTCAGGCAGGCAGAGCGGCCAGCTCTGCCACCAGGTCCGGTGGACTCCACCATCGCCTGGCGCCGAGGTCCGCGGCGATCACACTGGCGGCGTTGTAGCCGCACAGCCCGGTCACGTTTCCTCCCGGATGGGTGGAGCCGCCGCACAGGTACAGGCCCTCCAACGCCGTGCGATAGCAGCCGGCTCCCGGAAACGGCCGGTTGTAGCCGACCTGGTCGTTGGCGAACGAGCCGACCAGCAGGTCGCCCTGAGACATGTTCGGCAGCCGGTCGACCGTATCCAGGGGACTGAGCGCAAACCGGTCCAGGATCACGTCGTCACGGAGGTTCGGCGCGAAGCGCCGCCAGAACTGCAGCAACCGCTCGCCGTGCTCGTCGCGTTGGGTTTCCCAGTTGGACGCGTCCCCACCCAGGTGGTAGGGGACCTTCTCCCACAGAAACGCCGCGTGGGCGCCTGGTCCGGCCTGGGTGCGATCGAACCGCGTGTGGCTCGATCCCCAGGCTACCGGCGGGGGAATCCGGCCCCGCTCGTGCGCGTCGACGATGTCCTGAAACTGGTCGAAACGTTCCAGGCCGAGAATGACCATGAACGCGTTCCGCAACTCCGGGTCCGCGTCCGCGGCGGCGTAGGAGGGCGGTTCGGACAGGGCCAGGTGCAGGCCGAACAGCGGCGCGATCACGTTGTAGCGGAAGCCCCGGGCGCTCTTTCGGAGAGCGGGGCCGGCATCCGATTCCGCCAGAAGCTGCAGGAACGTCTGCCCCGGATTGAGGCCCGAGGCCACGAAGCGGGTCGCCTGCAACCGCTCGCCGTCCCCCAGCTCCACCTCACCGACGCGGCCATGCCTGACGTGCAGCCGCCGGATGTTCACGCCGCAGCGAACCTCGCCTCCATGGGCTTCGATGTCCGCTACCAGGCCCCGAGCGAGCTGAACCGATCCGCCGACGCACATTTGGGCCTTGCCGGCGGACGCCAGCAGCGCCGGAATCGAATGGCCGAAGCCCTTCATGCGCAGATCGACCTCTCGCAATCCGTTGAAGAACAGCAGCCCTGCCCGGATCACGTCATGAGAGAAGCTCCGGGTGACGAATTCCAGGGGAGAGAGCGCCGACACTTCCAGCAGGCGGCGGCCAAGGCGCGATTGGCTCAGCATGCGCCGCCGCAGCGACGGCTCCAGGGGTGGCGAGCGCGACTCCGGAACCAGGATGTGCTCGACGATCGGACGGAACTCTTCGACCAGCCTGGCGAGCGCGTCCGCATCCGCGGGCGACCACTGGTGGAATGACGCACGGGTTCGCTCGAAATCCGTCCACCACTGCAGGCTGCGCCCCTCGCCGGTGAGCAGCGCCACGTTCAGCTCCGGCTCCAGGTAGCGGACGCCCTGGGCCGCCAGCTCCAGATCGTCGTACCACGGCATCCGGTTCAGGGCGCGGTGATAGAAGGAGTGCGGATTGTGCATCACGCCCACGATCCGCGGGTTCTCGACCGTCGCCAGACCGCCGCCGGGCACGTCCCATCGTTCGAGCGACAGCGTCTTGAGCCCGCAGCGCGCGAGGTAGGCCTGCAGCACCAGGGCGTTGTGACCGGTCCCCAGGATGATGCCGTCGTACGCCGTGCCCACGGGAGTCAGCCGATTTCCGGAGCGGCGATCGCCCACAGCGCCGCCGGCCGGCCGGGCCGGGTGTTCTCGCCCAGGTACATCCGCGTCAGGGTGCGCTGGCGATCCATTCCGTAACGTCGGGCGACGCGAATCGCAGCGTGATTCGCGTCGGGAATGTCCCAATACACGGGAAGACCAGGAAGACGACCAAGCAGGTCGTCGGCCAGCGCGATGCCGCTCGACTCGTCCTCTGCGACCATCGGTCCCAGGTAATGCGCGCGTTGGCCCGGCCGCAGCATGCCGTACCCGACGATCCGGCCGGTTCCGTCCTTGCGAACAAGCGTCTGCGACTGGGCAGCCAACGTCGACAGCATCCGGTTGCGGGTGACGCCGAACGCGGCGGCGTCGAGCTCCGCGATGCAGCCAAGGCCGCATGAGTCCGGCGGCTGCGGGTGAGGAGCGGCCGGCATGCCGCTCCGCGCCGGAGAGCCCGCCAGCTCCGCTGTCTGCCACCGCGAAAGGCTCCATTCCGCGACGAAACCGAGCGGACCATAGACCTGCCGGCCCAACGGCGTGGCGTCCAGCTTGATGCAGCCAACCCCGGCCCCGCGCAGATGCTCGATACCGTGCTGCAGCAGCGCCGTGCCGATCCCCCGCCGCCGCAGGTCGGGATCGACGAGCACCATGCCGATCCAGGCCAGGTCCTGCGAGTAGATCGTGGTCGTCGCCGTGCCGGCCGGCCGGCCGTTCCACTCGGCGACGAAACAGCCGGCGGGATCGTGCCGCAGCAGCCGCTGCCAGTCCTGAAGAGTCTGGTTCCAGCCGGCGCTGTCGCGGATGCGGTCCGCGAACCTCACGTCCGCGTCGGCCATCTGTCGCACCGTGATGGAGCCGCTGATGGGCGATCTCCGCTAGATCTCGGGACCGACCGCGGCGATACGCATCGGCGCGTAGTGCGTGTCGACGATGCTCTGGTCGCCGGTCGCGCGGGCGCGCCGCCAGATCTCCGCCATCATGTCCCGGCGACGCTGCGCGTGCCGGGGATCGGTGCCGAGATTGACCAGCTCGTCGGGATCGGTGGCAAGGTCGTAGAGCTCGTCGTAGTCGAAGCCGTTGAAGACGTACTTCCACCTCCCCTGCCAGAGAATGCGCTGGGTCATCAGGAAACGGTTGCCGCAGGACTCCGCGTAGGCGCTGTCGTGGCGCGCCGCCGCATCGACCGGGTCGCGCAGCAGGTCGGCGAAGGACCGGGAGTCGGGCGCATCGATCGGAGCCGCGCCGGTCAGCTCCAGCAGCGTCGGCGCCACGTCCACCAGAGAGACGACCGCGTCGACGTCGGAGTCGGCCACGACCCCGGGTCCGGCGATGACCAGCGGAATCCGGTAGGCCTCTTCGAAGGCGCCGAAGTTGTGGGCGTCGAACCCGTGGGCACCGACGTAGCGGCCGTGATCGCTCATGAACACGACGATCGTGTCGTCCAGAACGTCCAGCCGCTCGAGTTGGTCCAGGAGCGCCCCCACCTGCGTGTCGAGCTCGCCGATGAGCGCGTAGTACACCGCCCGCGCCTGGCGCCACTCGCGCTCGCCGATGGCGCCGAACACCTCGCGCTGGCGCCGGTAGATGGCGGGGCTGTCGGCGAAGGTGTCCCCCAGGCTGGCGGGGAGGTCGATCGCGTCAAGGTCGTACCCGAGGTAGGCGTCGCGGTTGGCGACGAGGGGGACGTTGGGCTCCGCGAAGCTGACGCAACAGGCCCAGGGCTCGCTGCCCGCGGCCGCGGATTCCAGGAACGCCTGCGCGGCGCGGGTCGTCGCCGCGAAGGCGCGCCGCTCGGTCGGTATCGGCGTTGCCGCGTAGTGCAGGACCGGGCGATAGCCCTCGGGGCCTTCGTCGTAGCGGACCGGATCGGCGCCGTCGAGGAGGTCGGCGGTCGCGGTGACCCCCGCCCCCAGCGCCCGCTGCGCGGCAGCATGATCGCTGCCCCCCTCCTGCCACCCGAAGCGGCGCAGGTCGTTGCTGCGCTCGATGTGCCACTTGCCGAAATAGGCGGTGCGGTAGCCGGCATCGCCGAGGCGCTGCGCCCAGTGCGGGTACTCGGTGCGCAGCACGCACTGATCGTCGTCCACGGTGTGCTCGACCTGCAGCACGCCGTGGTTGTGCGGCAGCACCCCGGTCATCAGGCTGGCGCGGGCGGGCGAGCAGGTGAACTGCACGGTATAGGCACGGCGGAAGCGCAGGCCGCGCTCCGCGATGCGGTCGACGTGGGGCGTGCGGCACGGCGATGAGGGAAACGTGGTCTGCGCCTGAATGCCGTCCGGCACCACCAGGAGCAGGTTGGGCCGTGTCACCCCACCCGTCCCATGACCCTGGTGATCGCCGCCGCCACGTCGTGCGCGTCCCGCTCGCTCCAGTCCAGGGACAGGGTGTATTCCCCCACCCGCGGGAGGAGCTCCTCGGCTGTCGGGCACGTCCCCGGCGCGTAGCTGACGTCTCCGTGGTAGATGCGCGGATCCCACGGGCCGGCGCCGGCATGCCACAGCCGCCGTTGCTGGAACACGTCCCGCAGGTAGATGGGCCGGCCGCCATACGGGGTCGAGAGCGGGGCGCCGTCCACCGCCAACGCCTCCTTCGCGGCGGCTGCCAGCTCCGCCGTGTCGAAGATCAGGATCGCGGAGGCGCCCACGTCAGCGTCGCCGCCGGCGCGCCGGCGCAGGCGGACCCCGGCGCAGTCCTCCACGGCGCTGCCGATGATGCCGCACACCTCTCGCAGCCGCCGCCGCACTTGGTCGAGCTTGCCGAGCTGGACCCGCATGATGGCGGCGGCGACCTCGGTCAGGCGGTAGTTCTCGCCGAACAGCCCGGTGGTCTCCGGGACGAGGCTGTTCCCCTTGCGGGCGGAGCCGTTGTCGTGCAGCGCGATCGCCCGGGCGGCCAGATCCGGATCGTCGGTGGCGACCATCCCGCCCTCGCCGGCGGTGAGCACCTTGTTCATCTGGAAGCTGAAGGCGTTGATCCGGCCGCGGGCACCGACCTCGAAGCCGTCGTCGCGGGCTCCGAGAGACTGCGCGCAGTCCTCGATGACCGGAATTCCGTGCGCGTTCGCGATGTCCAGGATGGGCTGCAGCGGCACCGCGAGCCCGCGCCAATGCACGGCCATGATCGCCCTGGTACGGGGCGTGATGCAGACTTCGATGCCGGCGCGGCTGACCTGCAGATCATCGTCGACGTCGGCGAACACCGGAACGGCACCCGCCGCCACCACGGCGTTGGCGCAGCCGACGAACGTCGCCGGCGGCAGGATTACCTCGTCACCCGGCCCCACCCCGAGCGCCCGCAGGGCGACGATGAGGGCGGCCGTCCCCGAGCTGACCCCGAGGGCGTGAGCCACGCCCAGGCGGGCGGCAAACGCCCGTTCCAGCGCCTCGGCGGCCCCGGCTACCTGCGGCCCATAGTATCGGAACGGCGAGCGCCGCTCCAGCACTTCGCGGACGGCGGCCACCTCGTCGGCGTCGATGGCGGTCGCGCCGGGGTAGCCGCCCGGCAGCGGCGCGGAGCGAACCGGCGCCCCCGTGTCCGTCGCTACCCGTTCCATCGTCAGTCCGTGTTCGGCGTCAGCGCACGCAGCCGGGAAAGCTCCGGCCGGCGATGCTCAGGTATTCGGGCCCGGGACCCTCCCCGGTGTAGCGCGAGCGCGCGCTCATGTAGGACAGGGCGATGGCGCGGCGCCAGTGGTCGGACGAGTTCGGCGCCGTGTAGTGCGGCAGCAGGGCATGGAAGAACAGGCCCCCGCCGGCCTTGACCGGCGCCAGCACCAGGTCGTCCATCGAGTAGCGGTCCTCCTCGATGACGTAATCGTCCGTCACGTGCGTGTGCGGCTGCGCTCCCCGCTTGTGCGCGCCGGGCAGCACGCCCATGCAGCCGTTCTCCGGCGTCGCGTCATCCAGGGCGAACCAGCAGGAGCACTCGCTCTGCGGCTCGATCGGCCAGTAGGGCGCGTCCTGGTGCATGCCCTTGGAGGAGCCCACCTGCGGGGGCTTCATCAGAAGGGCGTTGCGGAACATCTTCACGTCCGGTCCCAGGATCCGCGTGATGACGGTGACGATCGAGGGATCGGTGCCGAGCGCCCGGAACAGGTCGTCGTGCTCGACCAGGCCGTCGATCTTGCGGATGCCGTCGCCGGGGTGGTCGACCCGCTCCTCTCCGCGCGTCACCCGCGGCTCGATCTGCACGCGCAGCGAGGCGGCATTTCGCCCGCCGTGCGTGTACTCCCGGACCCGCGCGCCGAGCGCCGCGACCCGTTCCGGATCGATCAGGTCCTCCACCACGAGGTAGCCGTCGCGGTCGAAGCGGGCCAACTGATCGTCCGTCAGGCGGATCGGCGTCGTCATCTCAGCCATGGTTGGCGATGGTAGGCACCGGCACGGCTATCGTCGAGCGGTCTTCGATCCGATGTCTCGGAAGTGCGTTGACATGCGCCCGACAAGTTGTATGCTTGTGAAACATACAACTTGAGAAACATGCTCTTGTGAGAGTAGCATTCCACGACCGTGACGATGAAACACGCCGGCTCCACCGTTTCCTGCGGAACGCAACCGCGGAGCTTGCCGTCGTGTACGGTCGTCGACGGTGCGGAAAGTCTACCCTGCTCCAGCGCGTACTCGAGCCGCAGCACTTCTACTTCCAGGCGGACCAACGCGAAACGCCGCTGCAACTGGAGTCGCTCGCCGCCGAACTGTCCCGCCGGCTGACGGATTTCGACAAGGTCCGATACCGGACCTGGGATGAGCTCCTGGCGTCTCTGTACGCGCGTGCGGATCGACGCATTCACGTGTGCGTCGACGAGTTCCCCTATCTGGCGCAGGCCGATCCTGCCCTTCCGAGCATCCTGCAGCGCTACATCGACCGTCAGGCCGGTAGGATCGCCTGGATTCTGTGCGGATCGTCGCAGCGGATGATGCAGGGCATGGTCATGGATCGCACAGCCCCGCTCTATGGACGGGCGAGGGAAGTCCTCAAGATCGAGCCTCTGTCCGCCGGCTGGGTGATGCCTGCACTGGCGCTCGATTCCACCGACGCGATCCGGGCGTACGCTACCTGGGGCGGTATTCCTCGCTACTGGGAACTGGCTTCGGAGTACGAAGGTCAGGACGAAGCACTGGAGGATCTCGTGTGGAACCCGCGCGGCGTCCTGCACGGAGAGCCGGGAAGGCTGCTGCTCGACGACCTTCGCAGCGCCGTTCAGCCGTATTCGATTCTCTCGCTCATCGGCAGCGGGTGCCATCGTCCTGCGGAGATCTCGGCCAGGATGGTCAAGCCGCTTTCCAGTCTGGCGCGGCCCTTGGCACAGCTCTGTGAGCTCGGTTACGTCCGCCGCGACGTGCCGTTCGGCGAAGACCCGAAGAAGACTCGGCGCGCCCTGTATCGCCTCAACGACCCATTCCTGCGCTTCTACTTCAGATTCATGCTGCCGTACGAGTCATCACTGGCACAGGGCATGACGCATGAAGCCGTCCATGATTGGCAGCGGGACCGCCAAGGCTTCTTCGGGGCATGTTGGGAGGAACTCTGCCGCGCATCGGTGCCATGGATTCCCGGATTCGACCCACCGTATGGCGCCGGGTCGGCCTGGTCCCCGACCGGCGGCAAGCAGGCCGACGTCGACGTCGTCGCACTCTCGCTCGACCGGAAGTCGCTTCTGCTCGGCGAGTGCAAGTGGTCCGACAGGAAGAGGCAGTTCGATCTGGACGCCATCGATCGGCGACTGCGACAGACGGGAGAGAGAATCCCTGCGGCACGAGGCAAGCGCATCGTCACGAGTTGCTGGTTGGGCGGAACCGCACAGACGACCGGACGCATCGACCGACTGCTCACTCCTGACGACGTGATGGTCGCGCTCACCCGTTGACGCCGTCGTGCGCGGTGCAGGCCCTGCGGACCGCCAGCAGGTTCTCGGTCGGGGTGCCGTAGGGGACCACCGCGGTGCCGACGATGAAGCCCGGCAGGTCCGCCCCTTCCGCCACCACCTGCCGGGCGGTCTCGAACACCTCGTCCGGCCCGGCCGAGGCCACGAACTGCGGCGACATGTTGCGCCGCACCGAACGGCCGGCGTCGCGGCAGCGCGCCGACCACGCCGGCCAGTCGGCGGTGAAGTCGCAGAGCAGGTTGTTGGCGCCCGTCTCCAGCAGCTCGTCGATGATGCGCGTCGTGTTGCCGCCGATGATGAGCGGCACGTCCCGGACGCCGAGCTGCCCGAAGTGCTCGACGATCGACCGCGTGAACGGCAGGACGTACTCCCGGTACATCTTCGGGGACAGCAGGTCCGGCGACGCCTGCGAGTCGAAC
Source organism: Spirochaetaceae bacterium (assembly GCA_028820215.1). Next base: position 12,933 of record JAPPKD010000074.1, read on the forward strand.
AGGATCACCTCGGCGCCGGCGTCGATGTAGGCGGCGCCGAACTCCTTGATGATGGCCGTACAGTACTCCAGCAAACGCTTGGAGGCGTCGGGATTGTCCCAGCAGCACAGGAAGAAGTCCTCCGCCCCCATCAGGCTGATCGCCAGCGAGAACGGCCCCGACAGGGCGCCGCGAATCCAGACGTCGCCGCCCAACTCGGCGACCACCCGGCGCGTCGCCTCGATGTTGATCGGCATCCGCCCGTCGCGCAGCGGATTGGGGACGGGGCGGCTTGCGAAGTCCGTCGAGGCGTCCACCACGTGGTCGCCGGGGCGGATGCCGGGGATGCTGGTGTCGTCGCCCTCGTAGAAGGTGACCCGGCAGCCTGCCGCCTCCGCCTCCAGGTTGTAGACGTCCAGGCCGATGGTGAGCGCGTCCGGCTGCAAGGCGGCGTACTCGGCCAGGACGGCGCGCGCCAGCAGGTCCGCGTCGCGCGACACCCGCGACGGCGTGTCGTCCAGGAAGAATGCCTTGTGCTCGTAGACGGCCGGCAGAAACAGCGGCCGCCGGCCGCCGGCGGGAGCCGGTTCGCAGCGGAGCACGCTTCGTACCTCGTCCCTCGTCGCCATCGCCTCGTCCTTCGCCAGCTTAGCGCCGCCACATACGGCGATCAAACCGGCGCATTGCCTCACCAGAAATCTAACCCTGCCGAAAGCGTGCCTCATCTAAA
>JAPPKD010000080.1 GCA_028820215.1 Spirochaetaceae bacterium
CGCCTCGTCCACCAGCGCCTTCCGTGCCGAGAGGTCCAGCTCCGGCGGCGGCGCCGTCGCCAGAGCCGTTGGAGCCGAGCCGTTCGGCCCGGCAGATATCGCGGCTTTCGGAGCCGGACCGGCACTGGTCGCCCGACCCGCACCGCGCGCCGCTCGCCTTCGCTGCCGATCGCGGCGGTCGAAGGCAGACTGCAACTGCGCCGCCGCGTCCAGCGTCAGCGATCCGTCCCGCAACCGCTCACGGGTGCCTGCCACCTGCGCGCACAGCTTCATGGCGCCGATCCGCCGATACGTGGCGCCGTCGCTGTAGCCGAGCCCGTGCTTGACGTAGTCGAACAGGCTGGAGAAGCCGCGGCGCAGGTGCAGCGCGCGCGCCTCGATCTCCACGAGGTGGTCGATGACGAAGACCTGGATCTGACGATCGAGCTGCGCCAAGGTGCCGGTCTGCGCCAGCAGTTGGTCGTCGGAGGCCTGCAGCGGCGGTCAGGGGAGTTTTCGTCGACACGTTTGACATGAATAAATATAGTATTATAAGGTAAATAAGTAAAATATGTCGGCTGCATCGTACGGCGTTCCGGGCGGTCACGACATCCGGGTCCCGGCCGCCCGGGCGCTGGCACGCACGGGCAGACCCGAGGCGTCACGCGGGCCGGCGCCCGACCGGTGTCCGATGTGGCCCAGACGATTTCCCGCAGCCGGTCGCGGAAGAATCAGGGCAACTCCTGGCGGCGCGTTCCGGTTCCCCGCGTTCCGGTCGCGTGGTACCGTCGCGGTTGCATGGCCACCACGCAGGAGGCCGCTCCGCCTGAGGTCCAAACCGCGCGCCGCGGCCTGTTCGGCCGCCGGCGCCTGACCGAGGAAGAGAAGCGCGAAGCCTTCTTCACGGCCACGCAGTGGCGCCTGATGTGGCTCAAATTCCGCAGCCACCGCTGGGCGCTGTGGGGACTCCTCGTCATCTCCGTGTTCTACTTCGTGGCGATCTTCGCCGGCTTCTTCGCCACCAACGATCCGGTCACGCGCCGACCCGAGTACCAGTACCTGCCGCCGTCGATCCTGGGCAAGGCGCGCTCGTTCCGGCTGTTCGACCAGGAGGGCACCTTCCGGCCGGTGGTCTACCCGGTGCGCACCAAGCTCAACCTGCAGACCTTCGACCAGGACATCTTCCCCGACCTGGAGAACGAGCGGCCGTTGCGGCTGTTCGCCACGGGCGACCCGTACACGCTGTTCTTCTTCATCGATTCGGACATCCACCTGTTCGGCTCGGGCGACCCGGAGGTGCGCTGGTTTCCGCTCGGCACCGACGGCTCCGGGCGCTGCCTGTACTCGCGCATGGTGCACGGCGCCACCCTGTCGCTGTCGATCGGCATCCTGGCGATCGTCATAAGCTGGGTGTTGGGCGTCCTCATCGGCGGCATCTCCGGCTACTTCGGCGGCGTCGTCGACAACGTCATCCAGCGCGTCATCGAGGTGCTGATGTCGTTTCCCACCTTGCCCTTGTGGATCGCGCTGTCGGCGGCGCTGCCCAGGGAATGGACGGTGATCCAGGTCTACTTCGCGATCACCCTGATCCTGTCGGTGCTGGGCTGGACGGGACTGGCCAGGGTGGTGCGCAGCAAGCTCCTGGCGCTGCGCGAGGAGGAGTTCGTGCTGGCGGCCACCCTGGACGGCTGCGCTCGCCCGCGGCTGGTGGCCCGGCACATGCTGCCGTCGTTCGCCAGCCACCTGATCGTGGTCGCCAGCAATCAGGTGCCCGGCATGATCCTGGGCGAGACGGCGCTCAGCTTCATCGGCGTCGGCCTGCGTCCGCCCGCGGTGAGCTGGGGCGTGCTGCTGCAGGAGGCGCAGAACGTGGAGTCGGTCGCCCTGCGGCCGTGGCTGCTGCTGCCGGCGCTGCTGGTCGTGTTCAGCGTCGTGGCGTTCCAGTTCCTGGGCGACGGCATGCGCGACGCGATGGATCCCTACCGGTGACCGCTGCCCGGGTCGGCCGCCCATGATCACCTTCATCGTGCGCCGGGTCTTCATCATGATCCCGACGGTGGTGCTGATCTCGCTGGTCTCCTTCCTGGTGATCGACCTGCCGCCGGGCGACCTTGCCAGCTCGTACGTCGCGCGCCTGGAGGCATCGCAGGAGGTTTTCAGAGACGAGGCACGGGACATGATCGCCGAGCTGCGCGCCCGTTACGGACTGGACGATCCGTTCTTCGTGCGCTACTTCAAGTGGGCCAGCCGCTTCGCCCGCGGCGACTGGGGCTTCTCGCTCCTGTGGAACAAGCCGGTGCGGCTGCTGATCCAGGAGCGCATCCTGATCACCGTATCCATCGCCTTTCTGACGCTGATACTCAGCAGCGCGATCACGTGGCCGGCCGGGGTGGGGGCGGCGCTGCGCCAATACTCCCTGTTCGACAACATCTTCAGCTTCACCGCCTTCTTCATGATGGCGATCCCGAATTTCCTGTTCGCGCTGATCCTGATGTACCTGGCCTACGAGTGGTTCGACTACCGGCCGGGCGGTCTGTTCTCACCGGACATGGTCGACGCGCCGTGGAGCGTGGCCAAGTTCCTGGACTTCCTGGCGCACATCTGGATGCCGCTGGTGGTGCTGGGATTCGAGTCGATCGGCGGCGGACTGCGGACCATCCGCGCCAACGTGCTGGACCAGCTCCGCATGCCGTACGTGACCACCGCGCGCGCCAAGGGGGTGCCGGAGACGCGATTGCTGGTCAAGTATCCGATCCGGATGGCGGCCAATCCATGGATCTCGACGGTGGGCTGGATCCTGCCGGGGCTGGTGGCGGGCGAGGTGCTGGTTTCGATCGTGATCGGCCTGCCCACCATCGGACCGCTCATGCTGGAGGGACTGAGGAACCAGGACATGCAGCTCGCTGGCGGCATCCTCATGCTGCTGGCCACCCTGACCGTGATCGGCACGCTGATCTCCGACCTGCTGCTTGCGGTGCTCGACCCGCGTATCCGGATCACGGAATGATGGGGATCACGGAGTGAGCGGAGCAGCAGGGGTGGACGCTCGCGACGACGTGGCGCTGATCCCGCGGCCGAAGTCGGTCCGGCGACTGCCGGGCAGGGTGCGCGGGACCCTGGAGTTGAAGGCGGGGCCGGAGTGTGCGGCGGCCGCGGCGGTCTACGCGGAATGCGCGGCGGAGCTGCTGGGCGCCGGGCAGGCCGGATCAGGCGAGGCCGGCTCCGGCGGGGTCCGCATCCCCGTCCACCTGTCGCTGCGCGCGCCGCCGCCTCCAGCCGGCGACCACGGCCCGGAGGCGTACCGGCTGGGCGTGGCCGGCGAGGGCGGCATCGAGGTGCGCGCCGTATCGCACGCCGGGCTGGTGTACGGCATCCACACGCTGCTCTCCCTGGCGCGTCCGCGCGGCGGGGAGGTGGAGCTGCCGGCCTGCGTGATCTCCGACTGGCCGGACTTCCGCCTGCGCGGTCTGCAGGACGACCCGGCCCGCGGGCAGGTTTCCACGGTCGCGGGCTACGAGCGGCTGATCCGCGAGCTCTCCCGCCTGAAGTACAACGTGCTCACCTTCCACACCGAGGATCTGTTCGCCTTCGAGCGCTACCCCACCCTGGGCCGCGCGCACGGCGCCATGGACGCCGGCCAGTGGCGCCGCCTGGTCGAGTACGGCCGGCGCTACGGCGTCGAGCTGTTCCTGACCTTCCAGACGTTCGGCCACGCCGGCCGGGTGACCGGCATGCCGGAGTTCAATCACCTGTCCGACCTGGAAGGCGGCGCCAGCCACTACTCGCCGGCGGTGCCTGCCACCTACGAATTCCTCGGCGACCTGCTGGAGGAGCTGGCGGAGGTGTTCGACGGCGACACCGTGCACGTCGGCTGCGACGAGGTGGCCCTGAGCGACCACGGGCTGCGCTCCAGCGCGATGGTGCGCGAGCGGGGCGCCGCGGCCGTGTACGTCGACCACGTGCGCGCGATAGCGCGCCTGGCGCGCAGGCACTGGCGGCGGGTTCTGTTCTTCGCCGAATTCGCCGACAAACGCTACCGCCCGGACGTTCAGGGAGCGGACGACGACATCCGTGCGCTGCGCGACGAGGGCCTGTCGTTCGTGAACTGGAACTACTACGACTTGCAGCCGGAGGAGTACTTCCCCTTCCTGCACAAGCTGCAGCGCCACGGCGTCGACCAGGTGATCTCGCCCGGGGTGTGGACTTGGCGGCAGCTCTTTCCGAGCTTCGCGCAGACGCGGGAGACGCTGCCGGTGTTCACGCGGCTCGGCTTCCAGGAGGGGATTACCGACAGCATCACCTGCGCCTGGAACGACACGCGCGACTGCTTCCGCGAGCTGCACTGGCTGAACTACGCCTTCGCCGCCGAGCATCAGTGGAACGGCGCCCCGCGGGTCGAGACCGACGAGCCGTTCATCGCCCGCTGGGCACGGCAGTTCTTCGGCGCGCCCACGGATGCGCTCGCGCGCGCCCACGAGTGGCTGGGCGGCCTCAACGCCAAGGCGTTCGCCGCCGCGCGCCACGACCACCGCTACCCGCGCGAATTCAACTGGCGGCCGATGACCGCGCACGCCGTGTTCTGGAACGAGCCCGTGCCGGGCGCCGGCAGCGCGGCGGACGCGACGGCTTCCGAGCGGCTGGCCGGGGAGGCGCGGGCGCTCGAGGGCGAGGTGACCGCCGCCGCGCCGTCGCTGCCGCGCAACCGGGCGGTCGCCGACCTGGTGGCCTACGAGCTGCGCCGCGCCGCCTGGCTGTTCGACAGCGTGCGCTTCGTGGCGGACCCGGACACCGGCGCCGCCGGCCGCCTCGCGCATGAGCTGCGACAGCTCGGCCGTGACTTCGTGCCACGGTGGAACGCGACCAACATCCCGCAGGGGCGGGAGGGGGTCGAGGAGCGGTTCGCCAAGCTGGTCGGGCTTTACGAGCGGGAAACGCGGGCGATCACGCCGTGGGACGGCGGATGGGGTCCGGCCCGGCGCATGCAGACCGGCCCCCATCCAATGTAGAAAAGCGCCATGGCAGCGGACAGGACGAAAGGCCGGCTCGAGCGCGACTACCGTATCACCTGGGTCGACGACAGCGGCATCGGCGCCCACATGGTCAACCCGCCGGTTTCCCCGCAGCGGTTTCGTCACGCCATCGTCGGCGGGCTCGCCGGGACCCAGGTCGACGCGTTCGTGTGCACGGTCGGCCATGGGGCCGGGTACACCACCTCGTACCCGACCGAGGTCGACGGGATGGAGTTCATCGTCGACCGGCTGGAAGCGGGCGCGAAGCTCGGCGGCGTGGATCTCTGGCGTGGCGCCGAGAACCTGCGCTCCCTGTGGGCCGCGGGCCACGACCCCGTGCAGCTCGTGCTCGACGAGTGCAGGCGCGCAGGCATCGACTTCTGGCTGCAGCTCAGGATGAACGACTGGCACCACGTCGACACGTCGTCCGGTGAAATCTATCGGCTGATCGGCAGCGAGTGGTACGAGCGGCACCCCGAATACCTGATCGGCGACGAGGGGGTGGCCGGGTGGCCCGACGAGCTGGCCACTTCCCTGCGGTGGTTCCAGGACTTCGCGCACGAGCCGGTGCGCCGCATCCGGCTCGCGGTCGCGGCGGAGGCCGTCGAGCGCTACGACGTCGACGGGTGGGAGTACGACTTCGTGCGCTGCCCCGGACTGTTCCGCTACGGCCGGGAACGGGAGCATGCCGGTCTGGTCACCGAGCTGATCCGCGACACGCGCGCGATGCTGGACGAAGCGGCGCGCCGCCGGGGACGCCCGCTCGGCTTCTCGGTGCGCGTGCCCAACACCATCGAAGGCTGCACGATGCTGGGCTTGGACGTCGTGCAGTGGATCGAAGAGGATCTGGTGGACATCGTCGTGCCGTGCGCGTTCTTCGCCCAGCACATGGAGGAGGACGCGACGCCGTGGGTGGCCGCCGCGGCCGATACCACGGTGCGCATCCACCACGGCATGGACTCCGCCTACCAGACGGGCGACGTGCTGGGGCTCGGCGTTTCCTACTACCAGGTGCGCGACGCGTACATGCAGGGCCTGACGCCGGAGCTGATCCGCGGCATGGCGGCGCGCCACTGGCGCGCCGGCGTCGACGGCATCTACCTGTTCAACGGCCCCGGGGCCCTCAGTTCCTACGGCGTCGACACCCGGGAGGTGCTCGACCAGGTCGGCTCACCGCGGAGCCTCCGGCACCGGGACAAGCGCTACGCGGTGATGCGCCGGACCGGGTCGTTCCCGAACTGCTATCCGCAACAGTACCGGCTGCCCGCGGAGCTCGGCCCCGAACGCGCGATCTTCCCGATCGACGTCGCCGACGACGTGGCCGGCGCCGGCGCGCGGATCGACCACGTGCACCTGGAGCTGCTGCTGGAAGCGCCGTGCCACCTGGACGAGCTGACCGTCACCTTCAACGGGACACCGCTGCCGTGTCTCAATCCCGTGGAAGCGGGCAAGCCGGCCCCCGATTCCCGGGCCTGGCTGGTCTATGACCTCGCCGGTGCCCCACCCAGGCAGGGCCGGAACGAGGTCGCCGTGTCCGTGAAGCGGGCTGCCCGCCTCGCCGCGGAGATACCCCTGGTGCTCACCGACCTTGAGTTGTCCGTCCGCTACCGGTACCCGCACGGCCCGTTCCGCGAGCCGCCCGGTTACCTCCCGCGCACCTGACCGGCGCGCGGCCGGTCATCTGCCCGCCAGCGCCAGGTGAGGCAGCCGCGCGCCGCCGGGGCGGTTCGCGACGTTGCCGGTCGGATGCTCGTAGCGCACTTCGATCTCGGCATCCTCGATGCTCATCGGCAGCTCGGCGGACGTTCTCTCGTTCACGGCGACGGCGCGCACGGTCACGGTGTTGACGCCGCGCTGCGGCCGGTGATCGATGAGGTCGTAGATCTGCCACCGGCTGATGGTCCCCATGCGGGTGCTCGGACGGATCGGGTTCACCACCGGTACCTCAGTGCCGTTCAGCGTGACCTGCAGGCGGTCGACGACGCTCATGTTGTCGATGTGGAGGAGCAGTCGGCAGGAACGGACCACGTCGCCGGCCGCCGCCACGTCGTCCGCGAAATCGAAGGTCAGCTCGGTGACCTCGCGCGTGACCCGGGCCGGAATCTGCCACTCGGTGCGCAGGCAGTTGGGGAAGCTCGTGTTCGTGCGCATCAGCGCGAAGGTCTTGTCGCGGTGGCGCAGCCGCTCCGGATCGGCGACGTCGTTGACGGCGTTCGGCCCGAAGTCGTGCTTGGCCCCGTAGGTGAGGGCGCTGCCGAACCAGTTGAAGACGTACAGCCCGTCGACGCCGCGGGCATGGTGGCGGGCGGCCAGGCCGCGCACCATCTCGGTGGTCATGCCGGTCATCATCGGCGGATTGTAGAACCAGCGGTTATGGCCGTCGGTGTGGCCGGCCAGGTACCCCTCCTCCAGGCAGGCGATGATGCTGACGCGGGAGCTCCGGCCGAGCTCCACCCATTCGCCCGCGTCGTGCTCCATCTCCTGGGCGAAGAAGGGTGCGGTCACGAGCACGTCGACCAGCTCCTCGGCCACCCACTCGTCCACGTCCAGACCCAGCCGCCGCGCGCCGTCGATGGTCGTGGGCACCCGCACGGCAAGGCCCACGTGGCGGCCGCGCGTCCTTGACACCTCGTCCAGGCCCGCGCGCGTCTCCCGCAGCATCTGCGTGATCAGGTGGGCGTTCTTGCGCTCCTCGCCGAAGCGGAAGTAGCCCGGCACCCGCATGAAGTCGAACAGGAAGCCCGTGCAGTCGTAGCGCTCGCAGACCTCGATGGCGATGTCGCGGCGCAGCGCGCGCACCTCGTCGTGGGCGAAATCCTGCAGCCAGGTCATCGTCTGCTGCAGCGCCGGATGGTCGCTCCAGCCGGCGGCTCCCTCCTTGCCGATCAGGAGGTCGTGCCGCTCTTCGTAGAACGCGCTGCCGCCGAGCCGATAGACGTCCCCGCTGCTGGTGTCGACGTGGTGCCAGTCGTTCATGCTGATCCGGAACCAGGGATCGACCCCGATGCGGCGGGCTCCCTCGACCTGGATGGCGAGATGATCCAGGCCGGCCTGCGCGGATCGCTTGAGGTTCTCGGCATGGTTGAAGTAGCGCAGGTCGCCGAGCGCCGCGTCGCGCTCGTAGCGGTCGACCAGGTACTCCATCCGCGTCTTCTCCGACTTGAACGCGGTCACGTAGCCGGCGTCGGGGCCGATGCCGGCCACGTAGGCGTCGACTGCGCGACCCTCGAACTCCCCGAACTGCGCCAGCGCCACGGACTCCGGCGTCATCGGCGGATGAAAGGTCGATTCGAAGGTGTGGTTGATGTCCCACATGAGCCGGTAGTGGCGCCCGAGGGGGCCGGCCGGCTTGCTGCTTCTGGCCATGGCCATCGATGGTAGCCGCCTACGGATCGAACCGCCACTGCGCGGGAAGCGACTCCGGGAAGACGGCCTCCGCGTAGTAGATGCCGGCGGCCTGCTGCTCGACGGGCAGCACCGGGACGCCTACCTTGGCCGGATCATTGGTGGCGACCGGCCGGATCCGATGGGCGATGGTCTGGCGCGATCCGCCGGCGTGCGGCAGCACCTTCGCCTGATCCACGACGAACCGCGCCTGCTTCCGGAACGGCACGCGCGCGGCCACCGCGTCGAACACCACCTGGGGCGTCTCGGCGCGAAACCCCCGGGCCGGATCGATTGGCCACAGGTACAGCGGGTTGCGCGGATGACCGTACGGCGACACGGTCCGGTCGCCGGTGAGCAGCCTGAGCCGGCCATCGGCGCAGCGAAACGAGGTCAGCGGTGACTTGGTGTTGGGTGCGTCGGGCCAGACGAGCTCCGGCGCCGGCCCGCCGAACGGGTCGTCACACAGTGTCCAGCCGGCCCGTTCGCCGCGATCCCGGCGATTGGCGGGCGCGCTGCGCGCGGAGACCACCCAGCCGTCGCGCCAGCGGGAGACGCTCGGCTCCATCAGCCCGGCACCGATCAGCGGTCCGCTCTCGACCCACTGGTACAGGCCCGTGGCGGGGTCGAACCGGAAGCGGAGCGCGCCGATGCGGCCGCCGTCGAAGGTGTTGAACCCCACCCACTCGTCGCCTGAATCCGTATACGGCACGGGCGGCGTGTAGGTCTGGTGCATCGACCGGGCGTCGGTCGAGGACAGCAGGTAACCGGCGTCGTAGCCCTGCTGGCGCAGGACGGCCGGCGGTGCGGTCAGCTCGATGTCGGCGCCGTCGGCGCGCAATCGAAACTGGGCCCACTCGACCGCGTTCGTGCGCAGGTGCGTGGCGGGATCGCTGTTCCGCATGAATCCCGTGCCGGGATCGATGGAGCGCGCGTGACGGCCCCACATGGCGACGAAGCACCCGGCGGCCGGGGTGGCTCGCACTCCGGCCGGCACGCCGAACACCACGGGGTGGAAGTGACCCTTGACGTGCGGCCTTCCGTCGCCAAGCGCGTCCCAGTCGTCGACCGACCGTGCCAGCACGCCCTCCGCGAGCAGCTTCCCGTCGTAGGCGCCTGCGCGGAGCTGGTAGATGACGCTGCAGTTGTCGTCGGTGCCGCGCCAGCCGCGGGTGGTGTAGATCAGGAGGAACCGGCTTGCGCTGAGCTGGGCGGCGTTGATGTGCCCGGGATACAGGCCACAGGCCCGCGTCTGACCCGGTAGGGCGCACTCGTGTATCAGCTTGCCCCGGTGCTCGATGCGCGGCGTCATGCCGGCTCTTCGATGACCTCGGCCTGATCCTCGGGACTGTAGAAGTAGGCGCCCGGTTGCCACTCCTTGTCGAGGTCGCCGAGCAGGCGGCGCTGCCGGGGCGTGCAGCGGTCGAGCAACTCCGCGGCGTGGCCGTCGAAGTCGAACGTGCGGAAGCACATCTGGCTGTAGCAGTAGATCAGGGTCTTGCGGGCGCGGCGGGCGCGGTTGGTCGACACGCCGTGCCAGAGCGAGTGGGGGAAGACGACCGCGTCGCCGGCCTCGGCGCAGAGCTGCACGGCGCCGGGCGTGGCGGTGGTGACGGGGGTGTCGTCTTCGGGATAGGGGCGCAGGTGGCTGCCGGGAAACAGGGTGAAGTTGCCGCTGCCGGGCGTGCGGAGGTCGGTCAGGAAGTACTGGACCTTGAGCTGCAGGGGCCAGCTCGTCTCGCTCACGCGGATGCGGCGCAGCGCCTGCCCGCCGTCGGTGTGGATGAAGCCCTTGTCCTCGGGATTCGGCGGCCGCACGACGGCCTCGGCCATGCTGAGCTGGATGTAGGGGCCCATCAGCTCGACCACGGGCCCGAAGGTGGCCGGATGGTCGATCAGGTCGATGAAGACCTGGCTGTCCGGCAGGATGTTGCGCCGGTCCATGCCCGGCCGCGCCGTGCCGTCCTGGTTGCGCCGGACCTCGCGCCGGTGAAGCCGGTCGATCTCCCGGATCAGCGCGGCGGTCGTCGTCTTGGGGAAGACTCCCTTCAGCAGCAGAAAGCCGTCGCCGGCCCACCGGCGCAACTGCTCGGGACTCAGAGTGCGGTCGCGGGCCATGGGCAACCTCCTGGCTCGGGCGGGTTTTCGCTTTACGGAACGAAAATTCGGCCGTTATAATAAATAGATCCGGCGAGTGGGAGATAGCGCCGGACAGGGAGGGATGCGATGGCAACGCTTGAACAGACCATCCTCAGCGACATCGAGGACAGCGGCATAGACGCTTCGGACCTCGGCGTCGAGATCCGTCGGGGCAAGGGGCTCCTGAACCGGCGCAAGGTGCTTGAGGTATTCGGCGTGGTGCGTTCGGAGCCGGACCACCAGGCGGTCCTGCGCATGGCGCAGCACCATGCCGGCACCGAGTACGAGTTCAAGGACTCGGTCAAGGTACACGCCCGCACGCACTGATCGGGGTCCGTAACCGGCTGTCGCGGTAGCGGCGGTCGGCGAACCGCGCGCGACAGACGGCTCTCTACCGCGGACGCCGGGGCGGCGTCCGGACGGTCTTCGTGCGCTCGCCATCCGCGACGGCCTTGGGTGCGCGGCCCGCGCGCTTGAGCGCCCCTCTCATTTCCAGCTACCATCTTTCTTCGCGCATGCATGCCGCATCGGCGCTGGCCGACGGGCTACGGGTACGGCATGAGCTGCGCCGATCTCGTCATCGGGACCTTGGCCTGTGTGGGGCCGTCGGGATACTGATCCCGCTCATGCTCGCGAGCGCCGCGTTCGCGGAGGAATCTCCGGAGGGCGGGATCGTGACCCGAGGGCTTGCGGTCGAGACCTTCCCGTGCGGGAACCTGCCCACGGCCTGTCCCGGGACCGCCCCGCCGCTTCATCGAGGCGCAATGCGGGATCGTCGTCGCTCCCGACGGCACCCGCCTGCAGGTGCCCGTCATACCGGCCGCCGGGCCGGACCCCGCCGACCTGTACAACGACTGCACGGGCTCAGGCCACAACCCCGCGCATCTGGAGGATCTCGAGACCGTCGTGATCGATGCGGACGGGGAGGAGGTCACGGGGTACCTGTTCGGCGACAACTACTACGAGCTCTACGTCAACGGAACGATCGTCGCCCGGGATCCCATCGGCTTCGTACCGTTCAACTCGGGGGTCGTCCGCTTCAAGGCCAGACGGCCGCTCACCTACGCCGTCAAGCTGGTCGACTGGGGCACCCACCTCGGCGTCGGCATGGAGTACGACCGCTGGAACGTCGGTGACGGAGGCTTCATCGCGCGCTTCAGCGACGGCACCGAGACCGGAGCCGAGTGGAAGTGCCGGGCGCACTACATCAGCCCGCTCGAGGACCGGTCCTGCGTTGCGCCGGGACCCGACTCCTCGGCGTGTCCCGAGCGGCCAACCTGCGTCGAGCGGGACCCGTCTTCGTGCCGGGCGCTACACTTCCCGGTGCCCGAGGACTGGGCCTCCCCCGAGTACGACGACTCGGCATGGCATCAGGCATCCACCTACCGGGCGCGCGACGTGACGAACCAGCGCGCGTACCGGGACTACCGGCGCGAGTTCGGGCGTGCCGACTTCATCTGGTCGCACAATCTCGACCAGGACAACCTGGTGCTCTGCCGGCTGCAGGTGCCGTGACGGAGGCGTCGTCGGGGATCACCGAGCGATCTGAGCAAGTGGCTCTGGTTGCTCGTAGAATCGCTGGGCAACGCGGTACACGCGCGCCGCCATCGATCCATCGATCATGAGGCCCATGACGGCGCCGATCAGCGGCAGGAAACCGAACGCCAGCTTCCAGAGACAGGCCGCATGCAGCTTGGCCGCTACCGCGGCGACCAACTCCTCGCGGGAAGTCGTTTCGTCGTCCTGAGCGCCGCCTGCCCAGAGCAACAGTACGCGCTGGAAGTCGTCGCCCGGGTCGTCCTCGCGGCCGGCGTTCGTCGCGGCCTTCCACCAGATCGCCTGCAGCATCGTCAGGAACATCGAGGCGTCGATGTCCCGAAATCCGAACTGAACGTGCCGAATGGGAATCAGGTTGGTGGCCATCCCGGACGATCCGGCGATCCACCGGGCGGTTCGTGCCGATTCGCCGATTCTCGCCATGCCGCGCGCATCGCGAAGATGCTCCTCGGAGCGGTGCTCGGCGAGAAAGCGCTCAACCGTTCGTCGCATGGAATCCGAGCCGCCCTCCTTCCTGGCTCGATCTGTGCGCGGCGGCCGCGGGATCGCAAAGTCGTCCGGAAGAGGGCGGACTCCCGCAGACTCGAGGTCGCGGAAATACTCCGTCGCAACGTCGTGGAAGCGGAGCGCCAGCGCCACGTCGAGCCGGTACGCGGCGATCGGTCCCATGATCGGCACGAATCCCAGCGCCAGTTTCCAGAAACGGGACGGACGCAGCCGGTGAACCACGGCCTCGGTCAGCTCATCCGGTTCAGGCAACTCGCCACCGAGCTCGCGATTTCCGGGCCGCTGAGCCCAACGATACAGCACGCATTGGAAGTCCCGGCGTTCGTCGACCTCGACTCCCGCAGAAAAGCCGAGCGCCCAGCACTCGTACCGCAGCTTCTCCAGCGGCTTGGGGACACCTCGCCGCATGCGCGCGACATGCACCACCGGAATGAAGTTGTCGATCAGGGCGCCGATCCCCGCCGTCGACCTCATCCACTTGCGGGAGCGGAGAAGATGGCCGACCGCTCGCCGTTGCAGTTCGCGGAGCTCGCTCAGGCGCTCAGGGCGATCTTCGGCGAGAAACCGTTTCACTCGCTCGCGTATCCGGCCGACGCCACGATCGACTGATGGCATGACGCGTCAGAGTAACTGTTCAGGCGTAGGGTAGTTCGTTCGGCAGATTTCGGCAACGGGTCG
>JAPPKD010000179.1 GCA_028820215.1 Spirochaetaceae bacterium
TCGGCGGACGCGCCTACTTTTTCTCCTCTCCTACACGAATAAGCCGGGCTCAGTGGCGCCCGTGAGGTTGATGAAGTAGTTGTCCGGGTCGAAGTCCCATCGGGCACTCAAGGTGTGCGTGCCATCGGGATTCTCCTCCGACCAGGTGAACGTGCCGTCGGACGCCAAGGTCATGGTCATGATGTCGTACCAGTCGTCGTCGTCACTGTGCCACTCAAAAACCCAAACGCCGACCGGCGGCAGGGCAAGCGAGGGGTCGGCAACGCGAGTCATCCTGTCCGATCCCATATCTTCGCCGCTTTCGTCCGCCCAGTGGTTGATAATCAAGTCATCATCGCCGACCAGCAGATACGGCTTCCGCAGTTCGGCAAGGATATCGTCGGTGTCGTCGTCGTCGTCATGATTGTGGTACCAGATGCGCACGATTTCTCGATCGTTGATCTCCCAGGTGCCGCGTTGCTGCCATTGATGATCAAGTGCCCCTTCCATGTCGAAGTGAGCGCGAATGAGAATGAACCGCGTCTCCGTGAAGGTCAGGTAGTCAACCCAGGTACCCGCACGCTCGCCGTCGTCGTGCCACTCGTTCATCTGCTGCCATGTGCCGAGAATGCGCTCCTGGTTCGTGAGCGGTCGGGCGTCCACCGCAATCGTGAACGTCACCGATTCCATAGTCCCCCCGGTCGCGGAGTCCTTGGCCGTGTAGGTCATGTCGTACGTTCCCGGCGTGGTAGGGGTCCCGCTGAGCACCCTGGTGGCTGGGTCGAACGTGAGTCCGGGCACGGCGGGCGAAAGCGAGTAGACGAGACCCTCCTTGCCTCCCATGGCCTCCGGCAACGTCTCCGTCACTGCTGTGCCGACAACCATCCTCGGCAGCGAGATCGTCAGCTTCTCTGCCGAGAACCTCACGTCCGGGGCAACCGGCGCCGTGCAGCCGGCAAGTACTGCTCCGAACGCAACCAGGGCGGTTGCCGTCGCTATCAATCTGTTGGTGGTTCGCATCGTCTCTCCTCCTTTGTCGATGCTGTCTGGGTCAGATTCGAAAGCCCGCACGGGCACGGTCGTCTCGCCGCTACGGCCGCCAGACGGGACCATCGAGAGCAGCGCCGCGTGTGCGCGGGGAAGACCGTGCACAGGCGCGAGAGTGACTCCGTCGTGTCATGCGACGCACATCACGTGTTATTCGTATCACGGACTCTCAAGTACCGTCAACGACGCGGGTTGGTTTCTGCTCGGGTCTTCGCTATCGTGTTACATGTGACACGATCGGGGCTGGACGATCTCCGCTCCGCGGTACGGCTGCATGTCGAGCGGGAGGGCCTGCGGCCGCTCTCCGCCCGTACCGGAATCCCCGTCGGCCAGCTCCGCAGCCTCATGCAGGGGCGCGCCGCGCTGAGCACCACGCTGGAGCGTGTCTCGTCCGCGCTCGGGCTGGAGTTCTACGTCGGACCGCCGCGCAAGCCGGACTCGGCCCGTGCGCGCAGAGGCTACGAAGGCCAAACGGTCCGAGAGCGTCCCGCCTCCGGCGAGGAAGCAGCACCCGCGTGGGCGACGAAGCTGCAGCGCGAATTGCGCGCCGGCCTTCGGGAGGACTTGGCTCAGCTGCTGCGCGAGCTCACGGACGCCAGGCGCGAACTCCCGCGTCCGAAGCGGCCGGAGACCGGCTCACCACGTGCTGGCGATTGAGAGCCGCTCGCCCGTCCAAGGTGGCAGACGAGGTTCGCGGAAAAACACCGTAGCGTAAGCAGCCGTCCAGCCAAGCCCCGACCGCCAGACTGCCTGCTACGCGTGCCTGCCGAGTGGCCGGCTCAAGCGCCAGCGCACGGGCGTGCATTGATGAAGTGTGAGCCCGAGCCGACCGCACGACAAGTACTTCCGCAGCGTCTTCTCCAACACCCGGGACGCCGCCAGCCTGCTCCGCGCCTGCGTCCCGGGGCCACTTGCCCGGACACTGCGCTGGTCCACGCTCACCCTGCAGCCGGGCCGCTTCGTCAGCCCCGACTGGCGCGACAGCGAGGCCGACCTGCTCTTCTCCGTCGAGCGGGAGGCGCCTCCGACGCCCGTCCTGCTCTACGTGCTGCTGGAGCACCAGTCGTCGCCCGACTCGTGGATGCCGTTGCGAATGCTGAACTACTGTCTACAGGTCTGGCTCCGCTGGCGGAGCCGACACGGAGGCGAGCACCGCTTGCCGCTGATCGTGCCGCTGGTACTCTATCAGGGAGCCGAACCGTGGCAGTACGAGCGGGAGTTCGCAACGTTGTTCGCCGATGCGGAGCCAGCGTGGCGATGGGTACCCCGCTTCGAGCACCTGCTGATCGACCAGACCAGGCAGAGCCCGAAGTCGGTGCCCGGGGCCCTGTCCGCCAAGCTTGCCCAGATCGCGATGATGGCCGCGTTCCGCGAGCCTCGGGAGGAGCTGCTGGAGTCGGCGACGCGGCTAATGGGCGAGCTGTACCGCGCCGCCGGATTCGAAGAAGTCGCCAAGCACGTGGAGTACGTGCTCACGACGCAGCCGGGCGAGTACCGGCCGCTGTTCGTCCGGGCGCTGCGCCGCAATGTACCCGGCCGCGGAGGAGACGTGATGAACTACGTTGAGCAACTGATCGAGAGAGGCCGCCGAGAGGGTCGTCAGGAAGGAAGACTGGAGTTGGCTCAAGCCATTGATGGCCTGCTCGAGCGCGATGTTCCGTGGTCCATTATCGAAGCCGCCACCGGCATCGACGAGGCCGGCTTTCGCGACCTCAAACGACACGCCGCGACGTTGCGCCGTGGCGGCCGGCTGGACCTGGAACTGGACCAGGACGGACTCTCGGAGTTGCGCCGCCAGCGGTGATCCTGGTCCATGGTTCCGCGCGCACCCGTGCTGAACGCTGCGCGGGCTATGGGATAGACTGCGGCGGTCCGGTCCCGCGCCTCACGGCCGGCCGTGAGAGATCCCGAGCGCGACCCCCGTGAACTGAGGAGAACCCCATGTCAGACGCTGCCCTCCTGGAGGAGCTCAGGAAGATCGACACGCCCACGGTCACCAACGTGGTGGCCACCTACCCCGGCAACGACCTGTGCCTGGAGCTGTACCACCCCTGGGAGGCGAGCTGGTACACCGACAACCGGCTGTCGTGCTGGTATCCGGAGCTGGGCCCCGTGGCCGGCTACGCGGTCACCTGCGTCTACGGCGTCGCGGACCCGGGCTACTCGGCGCTGACCCTGATGGACGTCCTGGAAGCGACGGACCGGCTCGGCAAGCCGTCCATCTTCTGCTTCGAGCAGCGCTTCCCGCCGCATTTGGCCAACAAGGTGGGGCTGGCCGGCGGCAACATGACCTCCGCGCTGCGTGCCTGCGGCGCGGTCGGCGCGATCAGCAACGGCCCCTCGCGCGACATCCACGAGATCCGACCCATGGGGTTCCAGTACCTGACGCGCGGCGTGTGCGCCGGCCACGGCCCGCAGGCGCTGCAGGCCGTGCAGGTGCCGGTGCGCCTGTCCGGCATGGACGTGGCGCCGGGCGAGATTGTCCACATGGACGAGAACGGCGCGGTGAAGTTCCCGGGCGACCGGCTCGAAGAGGTCGTCACCAACGCGAAGAAGCTACTGGAGCACGAGGAGGACCGGGTCGGCCGCCTGCTCGAGGCCCGCGGCTTCGAGGAGGTGCGCGCCATCATGGGCACGCACCAGTACGCGAAGAAGTAACCGCCGCTCAGCTCACCTCGTAGGAGCTGGCGGTGTAGGTCACCGACTGCCCCGGCTCCAGGGGCACCACGGCGGTGCCGGGGCTCAGGAACGCCACCTGACGGGTCAGCTCGTCGATGTCGGCCGGCTGGCCGAGCTCCTGGCCGTAGTGGCAGGGGATGACCACGTCGGCCCGGATCAGACTGGCGGCGCGGGCGCCCTCGCGCACTCCCATGGTGTACTTGCCGCCGACCGGCAGGATCGCCACCTGCGGGCCGTACATCTGGCTGATGAGCTGCATGTCGCTGAACAGGCAGGTGTCGCCGGCGTCGTACACGGTCACGCCGTTGTCGTAGGCCATGACGAAGCCGGCGTTCGCGCCGCCGGTATGGTAGAGCACGCCCTGCGGCAGCGGGTGCGGCAGCACGTGGTCGGACAGCGAGTGGGAGTGATGCGCCTGGGTCATGGTGACCTCCACGTCGGCCACGGTCGCCGAGCCGCCCGGATTGAGCGGCAGCAGGGTGTCTTCGCGGAGGCCGACGGCCTTGGCAACCTCGCACAGCTCGTAGTGGCTGATGAACGTCGCGCCGGTGCGCTTGCAGATCTCGTAGCTGTCGCCGATGTGGTCGGCGTGGCCGTGGGTGGCCAGCACCAGGTCGGCGGCGTCGACCTGGTCGCGGCTCAGCGTGGTGGTGGGATTGTCGTCCAGCCACGGGTCGAAGTAGCTGACCGTGCCCCGGTCCGACTCGAAGCGAAACGACGCGTGGCCGATGTAGGTGATGGTGATGCGTGCCATGAGTTCCTCCTATCACGCCGGCACCGGCCGGCGCTCGATGTAGTCCAGACTCTGATGTCGGAAGTAGGTGTCGTACAACTCCGCGTAGTGGCCGCCGGCCGCGGACAGCGATTCGTGGTCGCCCTCCTCGATGATGCGCCCGGCGCGCAGCACGACGATACGGTCGGCGTGCCGGACCGTCGACAGGCGGTGCGCGACCACCACCGCGGTGCGGTCGCGCAGCACCTCGTCCAGGCCTTCCTGGATCAGCGCCTCGGTGAGCGGATCGACGCTGGCGGTGGCCTCGTCCAGGACGATAACCGACGGGTCCTTGAGCAGCACCCGCGCCAGCACCACGAGCTGGCGCTGCCCCATGGACAGGCTGCGGCCGCGCTCGCTGACTGCCGTCGCCAGCCCGTCGTGCAAGGTCTTCACCCAGTCGCCGCCGCCGATCCGCCGCGCGGCGCGCTCCACCTCATCCTCGCCCGCGTCCGGCCGCCCGTAGCGGATGTTGTCGGCCACCGTGCCGTTGAACAGGAACGGCACCTGCGTGACGAAGCCCAGGTGAGACCGGAGGCTCGCCAGGTCGAGGCCGCGGATATCCCGGCCGTCGACGCGGATCGAGCCGGCCTGGAACTCGTAGAAGCGGGCGATCAGCCTGGTGATGCTGGACTTGCCGGAGCCGGTGTGGCCGACCAGCGCCACCGTCTCGCCCGCGTCGATGGTAAGCGAGAAGCGCTCGAACACCGGCTCCCCCTCCTGGTAGGCGAAGTCGACCTCGCGGAGCTCGATCCGGCCCGAGAGCGTGGCCACCGGCTCCGAGCCGGTCTGGCGGACCGTGGGCTCGGCGTCGAGCAGCGCGAACACCCGCTCGCCGGCGGCCAGGCCGAGCTGGAGCTGGCTCCAGAAGGAGGCGATGGAGGTGAGCGGGAACCACAGCAGTCCCACCCCCTGCAGGAACAGGTACCACTGCCCGATCGACAGGCCGGCCGCCGATACCCGCACGCCGCCCAGGTACGCCAGCACGCTGGTGGCCACGCCCGCGATCGCGAACAGCAGCGGGAAGATGCCGGAGAAGACCAGGCCGGCCCGCCAGTTCAGCCGGTAGGAGGCGTCGTTCACGCCGGTGAAGCGGTCGTAGATCAACTGCTCCTTGCGGAACGACTTGGCGACGGCGATGCCGCTCATGGTCTCGTGCACGTGGGCGGTGAGGTCGCCGAGGGCGCGCCGCGACTGGGTGACCGTGCGGCGCGCGACGTGCCGGAAGCCGAGCGCGACGCCGACGATCAGCGGCACCAGCAGCAGGGTCACGCCGGTCAGCAGCACGTCGACCGTGAACAGGTAGGCGAGCACCAGCGCCACCAGCACCGTCTGGCTGACCAGCTCCATGGTCAGCGACACCACCTCCGAGAACGCCTGCGAGTCGGAGGCCACGCGGCTGACCACCTTGCCGGTCGGGTTGGCGTCGTAGAAGGACAGGTCGTGGCCCATCAGCGCCGCGAACGCGTCGTTGCGCAGCCGCTCGACCACGCCGCCGATCGCGCGCGACCCGGACGCGCGGCGATGGGCGTTGAACAGCCAGCTCAGCGTGTTCAGGCCGATGATCGCCCCCGCGGTGCCGAGCACCCAGCGCAGCGCGACCGGAGCGCCGCCTGCCAGCTCCGCGCTCACCCCGTCGATGGCGCGGGAGACCATGATCGGCAGGAGCGTGCCGCTCACCGCGCCGGCCAGGATCGAGCCGCACACCAGCAGGATCCGCCTGCGCTCCGGCCGGAACCGGGCCAGGATGCGGCGCACCAGCTCCCGGTCGCTGTACGAGCGGTCGTACGCCTCGGCCTCGATGCCGTCCATGAGGAAGCCCATCAGCCGGGCTCCGGGACGCCGTTCGGCGAAACGGGTGCCGCCCGTCCGGTCAGCGGCGGCAGGTCGAGGTCGTAGCGGCTGAAGATGCGCCGGTAGTGCGGGGAGCCGGCCAGCAGCTCCGCGTGCGTGCCGTTGGCCACCAGCCGCCCGCCGTCCAGCACCAGGATGCGGTCGGCCCAGCGGATCTGCGACAGCCGGTGGGTGACGATCAGCGTGGTGCGCCCGCGCTGGATGCGGGTGAGGGCGCGCTGGATCTCGTCCTCGGTGGCGCTGTCGATGGCGCTGGTGGAGTCGTCCAGGATCAGGATGCGAGGGTCCTTCAGGAACGCGCGCGCCAGCGCCAGGCGCTGCCGCTGGCCGCCGGACAAGGTGACGCCGCGCTCGCCGATCACGGTGTCGTAGCCGTCGACGAACGAGGTGATGAACTCGTCGGCCGCCGCCGCCTGCGCGGCCGCCTCGATGTCCGCGCGCGCGGCGCTGGGGGCGGGCGAAGGCGATGTTGTCCGCGATCGAGCGCGAGAACAGGAACACGTCCTGCTCCACGCTGGCGATCTGCGACCGCAGGCTTTCGAGGTTCCACGTGCGCAGGTCGATGCCGTCGACGCGCACGCTGCCGTGCGTGGGGTCGTAGGTGCGGTTGACCAGCCGCGTCAGCGAGCTCTTGCCGGAGCCGGTCTGCCCGACGATCGCCACGGTCTCCCCGGCTGCGAGGTCGAGGTCCACTCCGGTCAGGACGGGGCCGCTCCCTTCATAGCCGAAGTTCACCGCCTGGAAGGAGATCGCCCCCTCGATCGGCGCGCTGACGCCGGCGGCGTTCTGGTCGATGCCCGAGGTCTGCCTGAGCACCCCCAGGATGCGCTTGGCGCCGGCGATGCCGCCCTGCAGCATCGAGAACGAGAACGCGGAGATGAAGGTCGGGATGCGCAGCGCGTGCATGAGCCCGACGAAGGCGATCAGCCCGTCCAGCCCGATCACGCCTCGCTGCAGCGCCAGCACGCCATGCAGCAGCGCCAGCCCGGCCAGCGCGCCGTAGATCAGCATCGGGACGTAGAAGCCCTCGATGCGGTTGGAGCGCACGAACAGCTCCTTGAAGGCGCTCACCGTGCGGCCGAAACGTCCGCGCTCGAACGCCTCGCGCACCGACACCTTGACCACCTCGATGCCGGAGATCGCCTCCTCCAGCGCGGCGGTCATCTCGCCCTGCGCGCGGCGCTGCTCGAACAGCACCGGCCCCAGCCTGCGGACGAACGCGCGCAGGGTGATCGCGAAGGAGACGGCGTATAGGACCGGCACCAGCATCAGCTCGGCGTCCAGCAGCAGGATGTAGACGATCGGGGTGATGAAGCCCATCACCATGTCGCTGATGAACAGGATCCCCGGATGGATCATCATCGACAGCATCCGCGAGTCGTCGGTAGCGCGGGCCACCAGGTCGCCGATCCGCTGCCGGTCGTGGTAGGTCTGGCTCTTGCCGAGCAGGTTGCGATAGAGTTCGTCGCGCGCATCCCGCTCGATGCGGTGGGCGAGCGTCAGGGTGCAGGCGTTGGCCGCCATCGACAGGCAGGCGTCGCCTGCCAGGATCACCAGCAGCCACAGGCAGGCGACGAGGATCCCGGCCGCCGGCGCGGCAGGCGTTGCCGGCTCGAGGATCTGCGCGGCGACCCGGCCGACCATGATCGGCGCCAGCCCGTACGCCCACCAGGCGCCCGAGTGCAGCACCGCCGCGCCCGTGGATAGCGGCGCAGATGGGACAGGATCCAGCGCGCCGCCGAACGCGTGTCGTACGGCTGCCGCTCCCGGCGCGACCGCACCTGCCCCTGCGTCCCGCCGGGACGCCATTCGCTCGCCACTGCCCTATTACTCCTTTCCGTTTCCTGCTCGCCGACCGGCGCCGGCCTGCTCGGCCGGTCGCCTCGTCAGCGGCTCAGGCGCTCCCGGAAGTCCGCCTGGCTGGTGCAGGCAGCCGCAGCAGCAGCGATGACGCGCACGGGCAGATCGGCGAACCCCGGCACGCCGGGAAAGTCCGCGCCGACCGCGATGCCGCGCGCCGTCAGCAGCTCGCGCGCCAGTTCCGCTTGCGATTCCGCCCGCGCTTCCGCCCGTTGCGAACGGAGCAGGGGATCGTCGTCCGGGCCGGTGCCCTCCCGCTCGCCCAGCGCCCGGCCCACCCGTTCCAGCACCGCGCTCGTCGCGGCCGAGAACGCCGGCTCGTTCAGCGCCGCGTGGATCTCCTCCGCCGTCCAGCCGGGGAACGCCCGGCTTGCCGCAGACGGCCGAAACGCACCGTTCTCCAACAGGTGAATCGTCAGGCCTGACCGTCTCCCCCGCGGGCGGCTCGCCGAAGGCGCGTCCGGCACCTCCACCCACACCTCCGGGAATCCCCACCACTCGTACTGCGGCAGCTTGCGCCGCCGTACGTCGGTGGTGTGATCCACCTCCAGCACCACGTCCGGCGGGTCGTCCTCTCCCAGCATCATCGCCTTCGCCCCCGGCAGCCGGGCGCGTTGCGGATGCAGGTATACCGACTCGTCGGCCTGCATGATGACCTGCGGCTCGCCGCGCCGGTCGCGCTGCAGCAGGTCCATGGAACCGAAACACCTGATCGGAGCACCGCGCATCCGGGCGATCAGGGTCACCAGGCCGGTCAGGCACCGCGACGGCGACTCGTGATACGGACTGGCCGGCTCGCACACCCACGCGGTTTCGCTGACCGCGTCCCAATACTCGAAGCGCAGTTCGCAGTCATCCAAGTCCTCGCGCGGCAACCGGACGGGCGTGCACCCGGGGAACTCGGCGGCGGTCGGCGCCTGCGCGCATGGCGGCGCGACATCCACCGCGGGACTCGGCACAGGGGAAGGAGAGGCCACGGTCCGCGCAATGTACGTGGCCGGTGCCAACGCATGCAAACGCTCGGCGGCACGACTCGCCGGCCCGGCCGCCGGAGGGGTATTATCGGTCGGGCGGTGAGGAGTTGACCATGCAGACACAGGGGCTGACACGGGAACTGACGCGGAACCTGACTCAGGCGCAGATCGACGAGTATCACGAGCGCGGCTACATCGCCGTGGAAGGAGTCCTGCCGGACGAGCAGGTGGCCGAGCTGCAGCGGGTCACCGACGACTTCGTCGAGCGCTCGCGTGAGACCACCGAGCATACCGACGTCTACGACCTGGAGCCGGACCACACGCCTGAGGAGCCCAAGCTGCGGCGCATCAAGGAGCCGCATCTCGTGCACGAGGTGTACGACCGGGCGATGCGCGACGAGGGCATCGTCGAGATGTCCAGCCAACTGCTCGGCACCTGGGCGGTGCGCACCCACGGCAGCAAGCTCAACATGAAGTCGGGCGAGTTCGGCAGCCCCGTGCATTGGCACCAGGACTGGGCCTTCTACCCGCACACCAACGACGACGTGCTGGCGGTGGGCCTGGCCATCGACGACATGACGCGCGAGAACGGCTGCCTGCTGGCGATCCCGGGATCGCATCGCGGCCCGATCCTGGACCACAACCAGGACGGAGCCTTCGTTGGCGCGGTCACCGAGCACGGCTTCGATGCCGATGACGCGGAGGCGATCGAGGTACCCGCCGGCGGCATCTCCATCCACCACGTCCGCACGCTGCACGGGTCGCTGCCCAACGCCTCGCAGGCGTCACGCCGCCTGCTGCTGCTGATGTACTGCGCGGGCGACGCCTACCCGATCTGGATCGCGGGCGGGCAGATGAGCTGGGACCAGTACCGCGCCACCTTCGTGCGCGGCGAGGCCTCCAACGAGGTGCGCATGACCTCGACCCCGGTGCGCCTGCCGCAGCCGCCGCCGATCCGCTCGGGCTCCATCTACGAGACGCAGCGCGAGCTGAAGGGTTCGACCTTCCGGTAGAAGGTCTCGACCTTCAGGTAGCGGCTGTCAGGCCGGCTGGACCACCCCGGCCTGCAGCGCGGACTGCGCGGCCGCCAAGCGGGCGATCGGCACCCGGAACGGCGAGCAGGACACGTAGTTCATGCCGTGCCGCAGGCAGAAGTCTATCGAGGCGGGATCGCCGCCGTGCTCGCCGCAGATGCCCACCTTGAGTTCCGGCTTGGCGCTCCGGCCGCGCTCGACGCCGATCTCCACCAGCGCGCCGACGCCATCGGGATCCATCACCTGGAACGGGTCGTGCTCCAGCACGCCCTCGGCGACGTACTCCGGTAGGAACACGCCCGCGTCGTCGCGGCTGTAGCCGAAGGTGAGCTGCGTGAGGTCGTTGGTCCCGAACGAGAAGAAGTCGGCGTGTCGGGCGATCCGCTCCGCGGTGAGCGCCGCGCGCGGGATCTCGATCATGGTGCCGATCTGGTAGGGAACGGGGGTTGCCGAGCGCGCCAGCACCGCCTGCGCGGCCGCCTCGGCATGCTCGCGCAACCGGCGCAACTCTTCCTCGGTGCCGACCAGCGGGATCATGATCTCGGGAAGCACCTCGATGCCCTCGCCCGCCTCCTCGCAGGCTGCCTCCATGATGGCCTGCACCTGCATGTCGTAGATCTCCGGATAGGTGATGCCGAGCCGGCAGCCGCGGTGGCCGAGCATCGGGTTCTGCTCGTGCAGGCTGTGGATGCGCGCCTGCAGGCGTTCAAGCGGCACGCCGGTCTTCCTGGAAAGCTGCTCCATGTCTTCCTGCGTCCGGGGAACGAACTCGTGCAGCGGCGGATCGAGCAGCCGCACGGTCACGGGAAAGCCCGACATGGCCCGGAAGATGCCGCGGAAGTCCGCGCGCTGCAGCGGCAGCAGCCGGTCGAGCGCCTGCTGCCGCGCGTCAGCGTCCTCCGCCACGATCATTTCCTGGAAGATCGCCAGCTTGCCCTCGTCGAAGAACATGTGCTCGGTGCGGCACAGGCCGATGCCCTCGGCACCGAACTCGCGAGCGGTCTGGGCGTCGCGCGGCAGATCGGCGTTGGTGCGGACCCCGAAGCCGCGCGGCTGGCCGGCGAGCTGCACGCGAGTGCGCACCTCGTCGGTCCAGGAGAGGAATTCCGCCAGC
The DNA here is from genome assembly GCA_028820215.1 of Spirochaetaceae bacterium. The sequence continues at coordinate 11,314 of JAPPKD010000179.1, forward strand.
GGGCCCGAGATCTCGGGCTCCGTGAGCGGCGCTTCACCCAGGAACACCTCGCCCGTGGAGCCGTCGATCGTCACCCAGTCGCCCTCGCCGAACCGCACCGACCCCACGCTGGCGGTCTTGGCGGTGATGGCAAGCGCCTTGCAGCCGGCCACGCACGGGGTTCCCATGCCGCGCGCCACCACCGCCGCGTGCGAGGTCATGCCGCCGGTCGAAGTCAGGATGCCCTGCGCGGCCACCATTCCGCCGATGTCCTCCGGCGACGTCTCGCGCCGCACCAGCAGCGTGCGTTCCCCGCGGGCCGTCCACTCCTCGGCTTCGTCGGCGGTGAACACGGCGCGCCCGGTCGCGGCGCCGGGGGACGCGTTGAGGCCCGTGGCGACAGGATCGCCCAGCTCGCCGCGCCGCGCCGGATCGATGCCGGGATGCAGGAGCTGGTCGATCTGCTGCGGCTCGACCCGCTCGATCGCCTCCTGGCGGGTGATCAGGCCTTCGCTCACCATGTCCACGGCGATCGTCACCGCCGCCGCGCCGGTGCGCTTCCCGGACCGGGTCTGCAGCAGGTAGAGGTCGCCGTGCTGGACCGTGAACTCCAGGTCCTGCATGTCCCGGTAGTGGCGCTCCAGGCCCGTGCGCACCTCTTCGAGCTGCCGGTACACGTCGGGATGGCGCCGGTGCAGCGCCGTCAGCGGCTCGGGCGTGCGGATGCCGGCCACCACGTCCTCGCCCTGCGCGTTCTGCAGGTACTCGCCGTAGAACACGTTCTCGCCCGTCGACGGATCGCGGGTGAAGCAGACGCCGGTCCCGGAGTCTTCGCCGGAGTTCCCGAACACCATCGACTGCACGTTGACGGCCGTGCCGAGCAAGCCCTTGATGTCGTTCAACTGGCGATAGCGGATGGCGCGGTCGTTGTTCCATGACCCGAACACCGCGTCGATGGCGCCCCAGAGCTGGTCCAGCGGGACTTGCGGAAACGCCTCGCCGGTGTGCGTGGAGTAGATCTCCTTGTAGGCGGCGATCACCTCGTCGAGGTCGGACTCGTCCAGGTCGGTGTCCTCGGTCACACCCTTGCGCTGCTTGGCCTCCTCCAGCGCGTGCTCGAACGCGCCGTGCGGGACCTCCCGCACGACGTCGCCGTACATCTGGATGAAGCGCCGATAGGCATCGCGGGCGAAGCGGGGATTGCCCGACTGGGCGGCCAGGCCCTCCACCGCGGCGTCGTTGAGACCGAGGTTGAGAACCGTGTCCATCATGCCCGGCATGGACTGCGCCGCCCCCGAGCGAACGCTCACCAACAGCGGATCGCGGGAGCCGCCGAGCGTGCGGCCCATCAGGGTTTCCAGGCGCTGCAGGTGCGCGGTCACCTCTTCTCGGAGCCCGTCCGGGTAGCTGCGCCGGTTCTCGTGGAACGCCGCGCACACCTCGGTGGAAAGCGTGAACCCCGGCGGCACCGGGATGCCCAGGCTGGTCATCTCGGCCAGGTTGGCGCCCTTGCCGCCGAGCAGCTCCTTCATGTCGGCCCGCCCCTCGGCGGACCCGTCCCCGAAGAAGTAGACGTACTTGCTCTCGTTCTTGTCCTGTGCCACGTGCGTGTGCCCTCCCGGTGTGCTGCCCGTAGGAGAAAGGCCAAGACTCACCCTGTCAAGGCGGACCACGACGGCGCCGCAGGCGCCGGGACTACCCGCATCCGGCGTGGAGCGCATCGGGCACCGATGCGCCCCACGCCAAAGGAGGGGCTGGGCCGCGAACGGCGCCGGGTAACGGCGCGGCTCGCGGGGCGCAACTCCCTTGCTGGGGACAAGAAGCGGCGCCCCGGGCGCCGCGTATTTCCGCTCAGGCTAAGTAGGCTTACAGGTATTGCGCACGGGAAGGATGGCGAAGCTGGCGCAGCGCCTTATTATCGATA
>JAPPKD010000140.1 GCA_028820215.1 Spirochaetaceae bacterium
CTCGGCTTCAACTTGGTCCCGGAGACTGCCTGATTCTGCTTGTTTCTAAGGAGGCATTGCGATGACTTCGCGAATGCATGCCCCATGCGCCTCTGCCCGGTCGGCTATACTTCGCGGGCGATGAGCACCTCCGGAATCGAGCGCCTGAACGATCTGCCCCAGCGGCCCTATCTGCCCGCTCCGTCGCCGCTGCAGAGGATGGAACGGCTCTCGGAGTTGCTCGGCGGCCCGGATCTGCTGATCAAGCGCGACGACACGCTGCCGCTGGCGCTGGGCGGCAACAAGGTTCGCAAGCTGACGTACGTGGTGGCGGACGCCCTGGCGCAGGGCGCCGACACGCTGATCACCACCGGCGCCATCCAGTCCAACCACTGCCTGCTGACGCTGGCGGCAGCCAACCGGGAAGGCCTGTCCTGCCGGCTGGTGCTGGAGGAGCGGGTTCCCGGCACCTACAACCCGGAGGCGAGCGGCAACAACTTCCTGTACCGGCTGCTTGGAGCGGAGGGCATCGACGTCGTCGAACGCGGCGGTTCCGCGGACGGCATGCGGCGGGCGGAGGCTGCCGCCCGCGCGGAGGGCCGCACGCCGTACGTGATACCGGGCGGCGCCTCGAATCCGCTGGGCGGGTGCGGCTACGCGTCGTGCGCCGTGGAGCTGCTGGACCAATGCGAGGAGATGGGAGTGACCGCCGACCGGATCGTCTGCGCGTCCGGCAGCGGCGGGACCCATGCCGGCCTGGTGGCCGGGCTGATCGCCGCCGGCTCCGGCATCGAGGTCACCGGCATCAACGTGAGCCGGTCGCGAGCCGAACAGGAGCCGCACGTCACCGAGCTCACCGAGGCGATCCTGGCCTTCCTGGGCGTCGACGCCGCGGCCGCGGCGGATCGGGTGACCTGCCGGGACGAGTGGCTCGGCCCCGGCTACTCCCTGCCGTCCGCCGAGATGCTGGAAGCGGTCACGATGGTAGCGCGGACGCAGGGAATCGTCCTCGACCCGGTGTACACGGGCAAGGCGATGGCTGGGTTGATCGGCTTGATCCGCGGTGGCGAGTTGCACGCCGGTCAGACGGTGGTATTCCTGCACACCGGCGGCACCTCCGCCCTGTTCGCCAATCGAGGCATGTTCACCTCGGCCCTGGCGGACGCCGGCCACGACGGCCGCCGGGGCGAACTGGCAGCGGCCGGCAGCCCGTGAGCGGCAGCGAGCCCTGACGAACTGGACCATCCACCTGGGTCCGCGCGCCACGCGTGCGGACCGTAGCGCCGCGGAGTTGATCGGCGCGGCGTTCGCCGCCGCGGGAGCAACCAGCAGACTTGAGGCCGGAGACCGCCCGGAGGGGGACGTCGTCGTCGCCGGCACCTCGGCCACTAACCCGCGGATCGCCGATCTGGTGCGGAGCGGCGCCGTCGACGTGTCTCCGGTGCAGCCGTCCACCCCCGAGGAGGGGTTCCACCTTCGCCTGCTGGCGGACGGCGGCAGGCGACTGCTGGCCGTGGCGGGCACCGGACCGTTGGGCGTGCTGTACGGCGCCGACGAGCTGGCCGCGCGCATCGCCGAGGCCGGGACCGCCGACCCCGGCGCCCTGGAGGGGCTGGATGAGCGTGACGGCCCACACTTCGCCCTGCGCGCATTCAAGATGGTGCCGCCGCTCAGCGACCGCTACGTCGCATCGCGCCGCCTGAATGCCGTCTACCTGCCGACGTGGATGCCGGTCGGCACCGACTTCGCCGGCATTCACGCCGGCCTGCGGGTGATGGCGGAGCTCGCCGGCGTCACGCCGGACGACTGGCCGAAGCTGCAATGGTGGGAGCAACGCAGCTACCGCGGCCGATTCCCGCACCTGCAGCAACCGCCGGCCGAGATCGAACGGCAGGTGGGCGCGTATCGCCGCCGCCTGGCCGAGCTTCGCGAGCTGGGCGTGCAGGTGTTCCTCAGCCGCTACGAATGGGGCTTTCCGATCCTGACGCTGGCGCGTACGCATTACGCCCGTGAAGTGGTGACGGGGGACATCGACGCCGGCAAGGAGATCTCGCTCTGTCTGTCCTCCGAACGGATGCAGCAGATCGTCCGCTTGACGTACGAGCGCACCTTCGAGCTGTTCCCGGAGCTCTCCGGGGTCGTCGTGTACACCTCCGCGGAGGGCGGCTTCGGATCGCCGTGCGGATGCGAATGCTGTACCGACGCCCTGCGGCGCTACGAAGCGGACCTGCCGGCCGGCTTCCGCATCGGCGGACCGCGTGCGGCGCGCGGCAGCTCCGCCGTGCGGTTCTTCCACACCTGGGCATTCGATCTGGTCCACGCCGCCGTCAAGCGAATCCGGCCGGACGCGGAGGTGGTGCGCAACGTCTGGGACTTTCAGCCGATCAAGTCGCCGCTGGCGGCCGAGTACGTCGATCGCCAGACCCCGCCGGACGTGATCTTCATGCCCTACACGGTGTCGACCGACACCAACCTGCGCGAGGATCCCAACCCGCAGATCACCGGATGGACCGGCCGCGGCCGGCGGGTGGTTCCCAAGATGTGCCAACTGGTAGAGCTGCATCCGCGCTCAGGCTGCTTTCCCAACGACATGGTGGACCGCGTCGCCCGCTTCTACCGCGACTGGGGCCGCGCCGGCGTGCACGGCGTCGTCCTGCACGGCGGCTGGCTGCCGGGCGAGCGGTTCGGCGACTACGAAGCCATGGAGGACAACATCGGCTTCGGGATCAACCTGGACCTGCACTGGAGGCTGCTCTGGAATCCGTTCCGGGACGACGTGGAGCTCCTCAAGGAGCGCTGGCTGGAGCGGAACTTCGGCGCCGGAGCGCGCGACGTGGCCGGCCGTTGCCTGCAGCGGGCCGGGCGGATCTACCGCCTGGGTCCGCAGGTCCACGTGGCCGGCGATCCGACCTACCGGGACTACCAGGGATACGCGGCCAAGGCGGACGGGGTGGGCGGCGACGCCGGATTCCTCTACCCGTTCGGCTTCGACATGCTGCTCCTGAACGACAAGCTCACCCACAAGTTCCTGGCCAATCCCGCGTTCATGCACCGCGAGTTCGTCTACAACTACCAGGAGTATCCGCGCTTCCAGCGCGACCTGGCGGACGCCTTGAACTGGCTCGATAAGAACGTCGCGGAGCTGGAGGAGATCCTCGTCGCAGGCGCTGCCGACGTCGACCGCGAGCGGGTCGCCGCCCTGGCCGAGTGGTTTCGGGTCGAGCGCCGGTTTCTGTACGGCATCGATCTGCTCTACCAGGGAGAGGAGCTCTATCTGATCCGCGGCGCATGGGCAGAGGCGGCGGACGCCTATGGACGGTCGCACGCCATGCTGCGCGAGTCGCTCGTCCGCTGGGGCCGGATCGCCATCGAGCAGGCGGTGTGGCCGTTCTCAACCGGAGGCCACTTCTACCCGTATAGAGGCGCCCCGCCGGACCCGGAGGGGGCGTGGCTGGAAGGCGACGTGTTCGGCGTCTTCCTGCGCTGGCTCGCCGCCCGGAGCGCCGACCCGCGCGGACCCGACGTGATCGGCACGTACGAGTCGGGTCCCCGACACTTCCTGGCCGGCCTGCGCCGATTTCGCTGGCCGATGGAGTGAGCGAAGCGAACCTCACTCGAAGAGTGAATAGCCGGCGCGCTTGCCGGCCGTACGGATGGCGGATAGGGTCATCCACTGTCCGGTTCAGGAGGTAAACGCATGCGTATCCGCTCCTTCCCGTACGTCGTGGTGGCCGTCGTCGCCGCCCTCGCCCTGCCGACCGCGGCACTGGCCAATCCCTCGGCGGAGACGCCGCAGACGGCGGCCGCCGCCGAGTTGGCCGCGAACAGTTGGGAGACCGACACCAGTCCGGTGACGCTCTCGGTCTACGTCGACTCGCCCACGCAACTCCGCCTGACCACGTTCTGGGGCATCGACCCGGTGAGCGTGCGCTGGCAGGAAGACACCGGCATCGACCTGGAGTGGGTCATCGCCCCGGACGACTCGCAGGCCAAGCTCAACGTCCTGATCGCCTCCGGCGACCTGCCCGACCTCATCCACCTCAGCCAGGAGCTGCCGCAGATCCGCCAGCTCGCCGAGAACGGGCTGGTCTGGAACGTCAGGGAACTCTCGGAGAGCCACGCTCCCGGCGTCTGGGACTACCTCTGGGAGCGCAACAAGCACGTCATCGTGCACTTCCGCACCCTGTTCGATTCGATGGACCTCTTCATGGTGCCGTTCCAGCACCTGTCGCAGGACTACTTCGACAGCCCGTACGCGATCCGCGCGTACCAGGGGACGACCGCCCAGGACGTGATCCTCGACGACGCCGGCAACCCCAACGTGGGCAGCACCAGCGACTACGTGGACCTGCTGCGCACGGTCAAGGCGGCGCATCCGGATCTCATCCCGGTGCAGTCTTCGCGCAACGCCAGCCCGAGCCGCGACGGCGATCCACAACTCGTGCAGTCCGCCCTGCCGATCGCCGGACTGAGCCAGCGCTACTTCGACCTCGACGGCACGTGGGTCAAGTACTGGGAGCATCCGAACTTCGTCGCGCTCCTGACCTTCGCCAACACGCTCTACACCGAGGGACTGCTCGACCCCACCGAGTTCACCGACGCCAAGAGCGCCCTGAAGGCCAAGGGCTTCACCGGGCAGGTGTTCTCCGAGCTCTCGCAGGACGCGGACAACATGCCGCGCTGGACGACCAAGATGCAGGAGGTCCATCCGGACCGGACCTACGTGATGCTGCCGCATTTCACGCTTCACCCGGGAACGATGCGCTACACGACGGACGCGCTGGGCGGAGGAACCGGCAGCAGCGGCATGATGGTGTCCACGTCGTCGAAACACCCCGACCGGGCGATCCGCTTCATCGACTACCTGTATCAGGACGACATACAGCGGATGATCGCCTTCGGCATCGAGGGCCACGGGCACACGATGGAAGACGGCATCCCGCGCTACACGCAGCCGGCGCAGGCAGCGATCGACGCCGCCACCAACGCCGCCGACTTCGGCATCTTCGCCTACAACATCTGGCGGGACGCCTACTGGTCCGGCGTGCGCACGTTCACCAACGCATCCCCGGAGCTGCAGGACATCCTGGCGACGACCAACGCCACCTACGAGGACCTCTCGTTCTACCGCGGAGCGGGGAACTTCCCGTCCAACTCCGAGGAGGTGAAGGCGTTCTCGGTGATCAAGGACTTCTATGCCACGGAGGTCATGGAGGTGATCACCGGACCGCCCGATCAGGTCGAGTCCCGCCACGCGGCGATGATCGAGTCCATGCACGACCTGGGGCTCGGCGTGCTGAACGCCTACTGGACCGGGCTGTTCTCCGGCAAGCTGGCGGTGCAGGAACGGTACAGCTCGGACCTATAGGAATCTGTCGGGTTGGCCGCGCAAGCGGCCGATCCATCAGACTCCTATAGTAGAGGAAGGGATGGGCCAAAAGCGGAGCCGAAGGCGACGGTTTTGGGGCGCTGAGAGGTTGAGCGCGTCGCAGACATCGACGGATAGCTTGGCCAGCGGCCGGTGAGCGCACCCGCCTACCGGCCGCTGGCGGACACCGGCGTGCGCGCCGGCGGCCTGCGAGCGGGCAGCGGCCTGCCTTCGCTGCGCGAGCGGCTGGCCCGGGAGCGCAGCCTGCACCTGATGGTGCTGCCATCGATCGCGGTGGCCGTCGTCATCCATTACCTGGCGATGTACGGGCTGATCATCGCCTTCAAGCGCTACGACATCTTCCAAGGCATCTGGGCCAGCCCCTGGGCATCACACGGCGGGTTCGAGCACTTCATCGACTTCTTCCGCGCCCCCAACGCGTTCCGTGTGCTGCGCAACACGGTGGCCATCGCGCTGCTCAAGCTGGCGTTCCTGTCGCTGCCGCCGATGATCCTGGCGATCCTGCTGAACGAGATTCGTGTCATGGCGTTCAAGCGCATCAGCCAGACCATCTCCTACCTCCCGCACTTCATCTCCTGGGTCGTGATCGGCGGGATCATCTACGACCTGCTGAACCCGTCACGCGGGCTGCTCAACAAGCTTCTGCTGGGCGCCGGGATCATCGAAGCGCCGATCGACTTTATCTCCACCGATCTGTACTTCTGGCCCCTGATCGTCCTGTCCCACCTGTGGAAGGAGGTCGGCTGGGCGTCGATCCTCTACCTGGCGGTGATCGCCACCATCGACCCCAACCTGTTCGAGGCTGCCGAGATCGACGGGGCCGGCCGCAGGGCGAAGACCAGGTGGATCACCTGGCCGCACCTGACGGGGATCTTCATGATCCTGTTCATCCTGCACAGCGGCAAGATCATGTCCGGGTACGGGGACACCTTCGACCAGGCGTACGTGCTGGGCAACGTCAGCAACCGCGGCGTCTCCGACATCCTGGACACGTACGTCCTGCGGATCGGCCTGGAGAATCTGCGCTTCTCGTTCGCGACCGCCGTGAACCTCTTCAAGTCCATTCTCAACCTGGGACTGCTGCTGACGGCCAACTACCTCAGCAAACGGCTGACCGAGAAGTCGCTGTTCTGATGGCCGGCCACGCACGCAGCGAGCGCTCCGGCGACGTGGCGATCTACGCGGCGCTCACCGCGTTCTGCCTCGCCGTCCTCTATCCCTTCTTCTACACCGTGATCAATTCGCTGAACGCGAACCTGCCGTTCGGGCCGGCGTTCCTCTGGCCGACCCGCTGGACGCTGACCAACTACCGCGTCGTGTTCCGCGACCCCAGCCTGGCCGGCGCTTTCTCCGTGACCGTCGCCCGCACGCTCGTTGGGGTCGTGCTGGTCACCTGCAACTGCGCCATGGCCGGCTTCGCCCTGCGCAAGAAGCGCCTGACCTTCAGGAAGCTCTACCTGGCGATCTTGCTGATTCCCGTGTTCTTCCAGGGCGGGCTGATCCCCACCTATCTCAACTACCGGCGCCTGGGGCTGCTCGACAGCTTCCTGGTGTTCATCATCCCGCAGCTCTTCGCCTTCTTCTATCTGGTCATCTTCATGTCCGGCTTCGACGACATCCCGGACTCGCTGGAGGAGTCGGCCAAGATGGACGGCGCCGGCTATTTCAGGATCTTCGTGCGCATCTACCTGCCGCTGGCATTGCCCATCCTGGCCACCATCTCCCTGTTCGAGGGGGTCGCGCAGTGGAACTCCTGGTTCGACTCCGTGTACTTCACCAACTCGCCGGGGCTGATGACACTGCCCGCGCTGCTGGTCCGGGTCGTCAAGGGGGGAGAGGTCGAGGACTTCCTGCGCGACCCCGAGGCATACCAGATGCAGAACCCCGAAGGCCTCAAGCTGGCGACGATGGTCGTGGCGGTGCTGCCGATCACCCTCGCCTATCCGTTCCTGCAGCGGTATTTCGTCAAGGGGCTCACACTCGGGTCGCTCAAGGGATAGGCTTCCGGAGGAACTGCACCCATGCCCACGAACATCATGCTGATCATGGCCGACCAGCTCCGCGCCGACGCGCTGGCCTGCAACGGCAATCCCGTCATCGACACGCCCAACCTGGACCGGCTTGCGCGCAGCGGCGTCAACTGCACCGCCTGCTACACGCCGGCGCCGATCTGCGTCCCGGCGCGCGCGGCGCTCGCCACCGGCTGTTACCCGCACCGCTGCACCGGCACCAAGAACAACGAAGGCGCCATCCTCCCCGGTTTCCCGCTGCTCCCGGCCGAGCTGGCCGCGGCCGGCTACCGCACCTACGCCACCGGCAAGCTGCACTACCTGCCGTACGCGCCGCCCGGAGAGCCGCGCGTCACGCACGGCTTCCAGGTGGCGGAGGTGGCGGAATCGGGCCGGGCGCTGGGCAAGTGGGATCCCGAGGGACGGCTGCGCGGCCTGGAGGACTACCTCGACTACCTGCACGAGGTCGGCTGGGGCGGCTACTCGCGCGCCAACGGCTTGGGCAACAACGACGTGTTCGCGTCGGCCAGCCAGATGCCGAGCGAGCACTACGTGGACGCCTGGGTGGCCACGCGAGCGATCCATCACCTGGACCGGCACCAGCAGGATCACCGCGGCCAGCCCTTCTTCCTGTTCGCCTCGTTCCCCAAGCCGCACAGCGCCTTCGATCCGCCGCGGCCGTTCGACGCGCACTACGACCCGCGGCAGATGCCCGATCCGACCGGCAGCGTCGAGCTGCTGGCCGAGCGCGGCCTGACGGCGCTGGCCAGCCGGCCGGCGGAGTACGAGTGGAACACGCTCTCCCCGGAGGCGAGGCGCACGATCAAGGCGCACTACTACGGGCTGGTCACCTTCCAGGACCTGCAGGTCGGGCGGCTGCTGGACTTCCTGGAGCAGCGCGGCCTGCGCGAGGACACGCTGGTGGTGTTCACGGCCGACCACGGCGAGATGCTCGGGGACTTCGGGCACTACTTCAAGGAGACCTTCTACGAGGGCTCGGCGCGCGTGCCGCTCATCGCCAGCCAGCCGGGGACGCTGCCGGAGGGCCGCCGCGAGGAGGGCCTGATCGGGCTGCACGACCTGATGCCGACCCTGCTGGCGGCGGCCGGCGAGCCGGTGCCGGCGGGGATCGACGGCCTGGACCTGTCGGCGATGCTGCGCGGCGGCGGGCCCGTGCGGGAGGCCCTGGTCGCGCAGTGCCACGACGCGCCCCGGCAGCAGTACATGGTGCGCGACCGGCGCTGGAAGTACCTCTACCACCAGGACGGCGCGGTCGAGGAGCTCTTCGACCTCGACGCCGACCCGCACGAGCTGCGCGACCTGTCCGGATCGGCTTCCGAGCCGGCCGCGTCCCGGCTGCGCTCGCTGCGCTCGTACCTGGTCGACTGGTGCCGCCGTCACGGCGACGATGCCATGCTCGACGGCGACGAACTGGCCGCGGCCGACGCGCAGCCCCACTTCCGCCGGCCACCCCCCGAGTACTCGCCGTTCGGGCGCCGGTACTACTGAGGAGAAGCCCCCATGACAGAGCATTCCGTCGTCTACCACGACCCGAGTTTCTGGGCCGCGACGCCTGCCAACAACGGCGGCAACGGCCCCACGTGGCAGTGGGGCGACGAGCTGCTGATCGGCTACACGCGCGGCACGTTCCTGCAGGCCGACAAGGGCCATCAGTGCACGTACGACCGGCCGTTCGAGTCGCACCTGGCGCGCAGCACCGACGGCGGCGCGTCCTGGACGACCTGGCAGCCGTCCGGGTTCGCGGGCAACCTGAACCCGGCCGAAGCGCGGCCGCTCGCGAGCGGGCTCGACTTCTCGGACGAGGGATTCGTGCTTCGCGCCGAGGGCGCCGGCTACCACGGCAACCGCGCGGCGCGCTGGTTCCACTCCGACGACCGGGGAGCCTCCTGGCACGGGCCGCACGCGTTCACGGGCCTGCTCGACCACCCGGAGCTCGCCGGAAAAGAGTTCACCGCGCGCACCGCCTACGTTGTCGACGGCCCGCGCGAGCTGTCGCTGTTCCTGACCGTCCGGCGCCGCAAGGAGCCGCACGAGCTGGGCATATCGCTGCAGGAGAAGACATTCCTGGCTCGCACCGGCGACGGCGGTATCAGCTTCCGGTTCGTCGGCTGGGCGGTGCCTTGGAACGACCCGTACCGGGCGGCGATGCCGGCCGCGGTGCGCCTGTCCGACAGCCACCTGATCGTGGCGGTACGGCGCAAGTCCGAGGAGCACAACTGGATCGACTGCTTCCACTCCGACGACGACGGCGCCACCTGGTCGTTCCTGTCGGAGATCACCCGCACCGAGGTCGCCAACGAGTGGAACGGCAACCCGCCGGCCCTGGTGAGCATGACCGACGGCCGGCTCTGCGCGGTCTACGGCAACCGGACCGACCGGCAGATGCAGGCCCGCTACAGCGCCGACGGCGGAGCGGCCTGGAGCGCTCCGCACGTGCTCCGCGACGACTTCCAGTCGGCCAACGGCTTCCCCGACCTGGGCTATCCCAGGCTGTTCCAGCGCGCGGACGGCCGGCTGGTGACGACCTACTTCTGGTGCACGGCAGAGCGGCCCCAGACCCACATCGCCGCCACCATCTTCAACCCACCGGAGCGCTGACCACGCTCCCTTACCCGACGGGACCGACGGTCCCGAACGGCATTTGGACGCAGCGAAAGACAGCAATTGAACGCTGTCATAAGCGTCAATCAGACGCATCGATCGGGATGTCCGGGACGTGGCACGGGTACGCGATGCGAACAAGTATCAAGTCGAGGTGGATCTGGTGATCATGCGCGGCGCGCGCACGTGGGGCGTCGAGGTGAAGGCATCCGCCACCGTGCGGTACGGTAGGCCACCTGGAGGGAGATCATGCTGGATGTCGCCGACCGCAAGCAGCTCTTCATCGACCATCGTTTCATCGACACGGCCCGGAACGTCGAGCTGGCCGTGAATCCGCCGGTCAAGCTGCCCGGCCCGGTGCTGCGCTCCGAGCATCCGTGGGAGGCGTTCTCGATCGGCTGGAGCTCCGTGCTGGAAGAGGACGGCCTGTTCAAGCTCTGGTACGCCGCCTCCGACTCCGATCAGTGGTCCGGCGGCCGGTGGCACCTGTGCTACGCGACGTCCGCGGACGGGCGCACCTGGGAGAAGCCGGAGCTGGGGCTGGTCGAGTACGGCGGGTCGAAGCGCAACAACATCGTGCTGGCCGACTGCAAGCTCGCCGACGTCTTCATCGATCCCAACGGCGGGGAGGCCGACCGCTACAAGCTGGTCGAGCAGGTGCTGGGCCAGGGCATACGTATCGGCACCTCCGCCGACGGGCTCGCCTGGGACATGCCGGACCGGCTGGTGTGCGCGCTGAAACCGGACACGCCCAAGCAGGTGTATTGGGATGCGCGCATCGGCCGCTACGTCGCGTGGCTGAAGCTGACGGTCGCGGACGACGGCACGCCGATGTTCCCGTTCGTCGACCCGATCGACAGCGATCCGCCCGTGATCGCGCCCCGCCTCCTGCGCCCCGGGCGCTCGATCGGCCGCATCGAGGTCGACGACCTGACCGCGCCGTGGCCGGAGCAGAACATCCGCACGGTGCTGGCCGCCGACGAGCACGATCCGCCCGACTCCGACATCTACCACCACGACGTGCTCCCCTACGGCGAGGCCGAGGACGCCTATTTCATGTTCCCGATGACCTACCAGCACTTCGGCGAGGGCGAGACCACGGTGCGCAACGACGGTCTCAACGACGCGCAGTTCGCCGCCAGCCGCGACAGCATCCACTGGATGCGCTACGACCGCCGGCCCTACATCGGCCGCGGCCTGCCCGGCACCTTCGACGGCGGCACCATTCACGCATCGCCCGCCCACCGGCGCCACGGCGACCGCTTCCTGCAGATGTACACCGGCAGCCCCTGGACGCACGGCGGCTTCCGCGCGCTCAGCGACGACGAGCGCCGCGGGCGCGGTTACGGCAACGGTCTTGGCCTGGTGGAGCAGCGCCTGGACGGCTTCGTGTCGGCCGACGCCGCCTACACCGGCGGCACGCTCACCACGCCGCCGCTCCGCTTCGCAGGCGAGGGGCTGGAGCTGAACATCGACGTCGCGGCCATGGGACAGACGCAGGTCGAGATCCGGGACGAGGCCGGCCGCCCGCTCCCCGGCTTCGAGCTGTCACGCTGCCGCCGCGTGATGGTCAACGACGTGCGCCACACCGTGAGCTGGAACGGCTCCCCCTCGCTCGGCAGCCACGCCGGCCGGCCGATCCGCCTGCACTTCGACATGCGGTCGGCCAAGCTCTACGCCTTCCGGTTCCGCTGATCGGGAGCGGCCCCTTCAGGCGCCCTGCGGCAGGTAGCAGACCTTCAGCGCCTGCTTGGCGAGCAGGAGCTGCACACCCTCGTCGTAGCGCTCGAAGGGCAGGCGGGCGCCGATCAGCACCTCGGTGTTGAGCTTCTCCGCGGCCCACAGCCCGGTCACGTACGAAGCGTCAGGCGCCTCCGGCGCAACGCGCGAGGCGATACCCGTGCGGTTGCGCCAGTGGCGGGTCGTGTAGATCGCCTCGCCGTGGATCACTCCGAACGGCGACACCGGCCCGCCGACGGTGTGGTCCAGCGCCACCTGCATCCCCGCGGCCGCGCCGGTGCAGTCGATGCTGGCCTCGAGCGGATCCCGCTCCAGCTCCGCCGGCGCCGTGTCCGGCTCGATGCGCACCACCTGATCCGCGCCCAGCGTGCGCGCCAGCTCCAGCCGCTCCGGCACCAGGTCGATCGCCACCACGGCGCCGGCCCCCTGGGCCCGGACCATCTGCAGCGCGATGATGCCGGCCGGCCCCAGGCCGACGACGCCCACCCGCTTGCCGGCGACGTCGCCGAGCGCGTGCACGTAGGGCGACATGTGGAAGGCCATCTCCATCGACGCCGCCGCCTCGTACGAAGTGTTGTCCGGGATGCGGACGACCATGTCCGCCGGCCGCGCGATGAGCTCGCTGTAGAACCCGGGGTTGCTCTCGCCGCCCGCCTTCAAGGTGGCGACGCGGTCGCCGACCCGCAGCGAAGTCACGCCCTCGCCTACCGCCTCGACCCTGCCCGACACCTCGTGGCCGGGGTAGCCCACCGGGATCGGATACCTGGGGTGGCCCGGCCGCTCGAAGATGTCGACGCCGCGGAACAGCGTGGTGTCCCAGTGCGGGCACGTCACGCAGGCCTGCACGGCGATCAGCACCTCGCCCGGGCCCGCGGCTGGCTCCGGCGTGTCGACGATCCGGAAGCGGCCCGGCTCCGTGATTTGAATCGCTCTCATGGCCTGCCCATGATACGACTTCCACGGCCAGCCGGCAGCGCGAGGGAGGAAGCCCATGGACAGCGAACCGATTCACGTCGGCAGCGACAAGCAACTCTTCATCGACCACCGCTTCATCGATTCCGCCGAGCAGGTCGCGCTGCGCGTGAACCCGCCGCGCAAGGAATCCACCGACCTCTTTCCCCGCGACAAGCCGTGGGAGGCGTTCACCATTGGCTGGCACAGCATCGACTGGGATCCCGAGACGCGGCGCTAACCGGGTAGGAGGCGGGGTCACCCCCGCCGTCCCCCCACACCACCGTACGTACGGTTCCGTATACGGCGGTTCACGAAGCCATCCGCCAGCGTCGGTGCCGTGTGAGAAGGCTCACCAGTCCATGCGCGGCAAAGTAGCGCTTCGGCAGCGCCGCGTTCATGTGCGACGCTCCCGCGTTCCACCAGGGTCCGTGCCCGTTGGAGGCCGACTGCTGTTGTATCCCGAATTGAATCGTCGAGAGAGCGGGTGAATTGGTCAGAATG
>JAPPKD010000019.1 GCA_028820215.1 Spirochaetaceae bacterium
AAATCATTGCCGCAATGGGAGTTAAGGCAATTTCAGGCTCTGGAAGTTCCGTTTAGCGCGCCTCGCCGTCGGAGTTCAAATGCCCTTGAACCAATCCGATTGTATACGCACGCTCTCGACCATCTCTGTTTTCACGCCAAGTTCCTTGTTCTTAAGCAAGTCGCAGAGGCGGTCCCCATCAATAAGGTCAATCGCTATCGCGCCGTCGCGAGTGGCCTCGTCGGACGCTCGATTGGAGAAATGGCCAGTGGTGATAAACAAGCCTTTGTCGGCGCGTCCCTGCAACGCTCCACGAAAATCCCTGATCTCTGTGGAACCGACGCTTCCCTTCCAGCGCTTGCACTGGAAGTAGACCTGGAACGACACAAGACCCATTCGAAGCACGCCCACACCGTCGATCCCGCCGTCACCAGACTTTCCGCGCACTTCGACTTTGGTAAATCCCTCTTCACGCAACAGGCGCTGTGACAGCCGCTCAAACGCTTCCGGAGGCATCGCGCCGAGCGCCGCCAAAAGCGACGACTTCCAGTCCTCTATTGCGTCCTCATCCGCCGGTCCTACGACATCCGACTCTTCTTTCTTGGCAGCTTGCCGCTTGGCCCGTGCCCGGTCACGCTCTTCCAGAGTGACCTGGTCATAGATCGCACGGGCTTCACCGAGCTCCGAAATCGTTGTGCCACTCTCGGTCAACGCCCAGACCCCCCGCGAGGAATTTACCAGCGCATTGCCGCGTTTGAGGTAGGTCCGTGCCCAGGCGAGGTAGTAATTCACTCGAGGAAGGTTTTCGTTCCGTGACATAGTGAAAGTTTGCTCGTCTTCGGTCACACCCTCGAGCTCGATCACCTTTTCGTCAAGTTCTTGAATGGTAGCCGATCCACCCAGGACCTTTAGCGCTTCGATCACACAGAGCATCATCCCAGGCAGATGTGGCAATTTGACTTCGTCTATCAAGAAGCGTCTTTGCATACTCGATAGGTTGTGGTAACCTTTTTCCACTTGTCAACCCACAGCGGAAGGAAGCGCCGGGGCTGCGTTTCGCTAGCCGTGCGACGGTCATCAGCCTCGCGCGGTACGCCCTGGAGAGCATCCGGGTCATTGCGAGAATAGTACGCGCAGGCAAAGATGCATCCTGGGAGATTCGCGGGTAAGTCGCTCCGCTCGGCTAACGTGTGCCGTTGAGGCGGACCACGCCAGCGTGGCTGAACTGGATGAGGCGACGACGGGACGTCGCCCATCACCTCAGGGGCTTCCTCGGACGGAGTAAGCGTGGTGTCGGACAGGTTGCAGGCCAGCCAATGTATCGGCCTTCACGTTGCGATAGAGGCGACAAAGAAGCGGACTTCGAAGACGTCAATCGTGGAGCCGTGCCGCGCCGAAACCAAAGTCACGTCAATCCGAGGTACGCGACGTGATCGGCAGCGCTCGAAGCGTCAGCTCGAGTCGATCCTATCGAGTCTGTTTGACGATCGCTTCGGCGGTCCTCCAATATGAATCGGCTCGAGGTGTGCGTATATCGTCGAGCCAGGAACGGACCTCCGTCCTCCATCGACATCCGTGTAGCTCAACCGCACGTGGTCGAGAGAGACGTCATGAAGCTGGTCTACGTCGTTGTACAGCCCGAGTCCCTTAACGTGCAGCCCATCTGTGATCCGCGCTTGGTCCCGCGTGTCATGAAACGGCTGAGCGGATTCGAAACGAACCTCCACCGTACCTGACTTCTCGGTCGCAGACACTTCTAAGGAGACTATTCTTGGATCAGAGGTCGGTTCGAAACCTATGTCAAGCGCAGCTTGTTTGAGCGTGCGCGCTTGCGATCTGACAAACGACAGTACAACGTTAGATGGAAATTGGTACTCCTTACGGAACGGCGCGAGGAGCGTTTTCAAATCACGAGTGATGATCAAGTCATGTGGCTTGACGGCCACTTCAGCAGCCAAGAACGGGTGCAAACACTGCTCTCCTTACAAACGTAAAACCCGTGATCGTTGGTGACTAAGTGCAAGTCATGCACGCCGAGGATATTCAGTATTTCTTCCCATATGAGGCCTACTTTGTAAGCACGATCCAAGCGATGGTCAGCAGGAGGACGCTGATGAATGCATCGTCGTGCCGCACGGAGGGCCGTGTCGGGTTGCAATTCCAGGTACTCTACGGGGAGGTCGACTCCCTGCGACAAGCGGGAAGCACGCTCGGCAACGGCGTCATCACTGGGGATTCTCCATTCTGGCAAGGTGCCAAACAGGCGTAGGAGTGAAGCGTGAGCGTGTCTTGCCTTCTGTACGTCGTCTCGCATCTTCTTCGCGATTAGATTCTGCTCAGTCTCTGCCTGTATGACCTCGGGAAGAGACAGCCGGATGTCATACTTGTCCATGTACAATCGTAAGGTGGACGCTTGTTTGCTCATCAACCCGACTTCCCGAACCCAGACGTTACTGTCAAGCAGCACCCTGCTTCCACTCACGGAGTGCTTCATGCCGTCGCATTATGGATCATCCCGAGGCCTGTCACCACGGTCTCTGGCGCATGATGGGTAAGTGACTGCGCCGCTTCTTTGCTCCAGGAGTGATAGGAGCCTCTTAGATTAGGTGCCGAGGCCCTCTCCTTGGGCAGCCGCCGGCGTCGTCTGACGTTTGGGACAGCGTTCGTTTGGACGCGTGCATTGCGTGGGGGTGCGTCCGCCGCGAACGGTGTTCGGACAGGGCCTCGTGGGCCAGCCTCTCCAGCGCATCCTCCGACTCGGGCCGAGCACACAGTTCGGCCCATCGCCGCTCCGACTCCAACTCAGCGAGCAGGAACAGGGCGAATCTATCCTGTTCCTCCCGCGGGAGGTCCGCCGCTTCGTCGAAGGCCCTTTGAAGAAGCTGGTTCATCCTCGTTCCTCGATCGGAATTCGCGCGGTCACCCTCCTACGCTCCTCAACCGCCGTCAGCGACCTTCCGGCAAGTCTGGCGAGGGGCGTCGCCAGCATCCCTGCAGGCTTCGCGCAGACGCGCAGGGATGGGCCGTCGCCGATCCGTGGCGTAGGATGCGTCTTCAAATCGGGAGAGTAGTGATTTCTATGGTTGAACGGGACGACAGGGTTGGGGCGTGCGACACCATCGGCAAGGTAGGAAGGCACGTGAAGATCGCCGCCGGCCTGTTCTGGGCGGACTACGCCGTGCTGGGCGCTCAGATCGCGGAGATGGAGAGCGCCGGCGTCGACTGGTTCCACATCGAGGTGCGCGACGGCAAGTACATGGACTTCGGCATGCCGCGCGGCGGGTTCGACGTCATCGAGGCGACCCGCAAGAGCACGGACCTGGAAATCGAGGCGCAACTGCAGATGGTGCGCCCCGGCTTCGACGTCTTCAAGCAGATGGCGGACCTGGGCGTGAACCTGATCACCCTCCCGCTGGAAACCATGGGCGAGCTCACCATGCAGGCGATCTCCTACATCACCGACGTGCTGGGGCTGAAGGCCGGGGTCTGGGCGTGGCAGGGAACGCCGATCGCGGCGTTCGAGCAGTACGTGCAGCCCTACGTGCGCGCCATCGAGTACGAGAGCCGCGCCTACTTCTGGGCGCAGGAAACCGGCAAGAGCCCCCATACCATGGACCCGATCATGGTGGACAACATCCGCCGCCTGCACGAGATGATCCGCGCCGCCGGGCTGGAGGACCGGATCGAGCTGATGGAGGACGGTGGGCTCAACACCGGCAACGTCGACGAGTTCGTCGCCGCCGGGATGACGGTCGGCGAGTTCTCCTCGCCGCTCCTCAAGGGGCCCGAAGGCAAGCTGCAACCCGGCACCGGGGAGATCCCGGCGGCGGTGGAGAAGCTGCGCGGCGTGCTGGAGGCGGCGGCGGAGCGGCACCGGGACGCGCGCGGCCTGACGCGCTGACGTGGCAGCAGGAGACGCCCGCCCGATCCGGGTGGGCCTGATCGGCTACGGCGGTATCGGCAAGGTGCACGCGCTGGCCTACCGGTCGATCCCCTTCCACTACGGCCTGCCGGCGGATGCGGTGCGTATCACCGCCGTCGCGACCTCGTCCACGGCTTCCGCCGAGCGGGCGGCGCGGGAGATCGGCTGCCCGGCGTGGAGCGACGACTATCGGCGGATCGTCGAGCGGGACGACGTCGACCTCGTCGACTGCTCGGTCCCCAACGCCCTGCACGAGCCGGTGGTGACGGCGGTCGCGGCGGCCGGCAAGCACGTCTACTGCGAGAAGCCGCTGGCCCGCACGGTCGCCGAGGGCGCGCGCATGGCCGAAGCGGTGCGCCGCGCGGGCGTGAAGGCGCAGCCGACCTTCAACTTCCGCTTCTTTCCCGCCATCACCCGCGCCCGGCAGCTTGTGGACGACGGCTTCCTGGGGCGGATCTTCTCCTTCCGGGGCCGCTACTACCGCTCCAGCTACATCGACGCTTCCAAGCCGATGTCCTGGCGGCTGGACCGGGAGGCGTCCGGCGGCGGGGCAATGCACGACCTGGGCAGCCACGTGCTGGATCTGATCGGCTACCTGCTCGGCCGGTGCGAGTCGGTCAACGCCACGCTGGAGACGCTGATCGATCGACGTCCGGTCTCGGCCGGCAGCGACGAGCTGGCGCCGGTGGAGGTGGACGACTGCTGCTTCCTGCACCTGCGCACGGCCGGCGGCGTGCCGGGGCTGGTCGAGGTGAGCCGCATGGGCACCGGCGCCGTGAACGACCTGCAGGTGGAGGTTTTCGGCGACCGCGGCGCGATCCGCTTCCGCGCCGAGGAGCCGAGCTGGCTGGAGGTCTACGACGCGACCGATCCGGGCGAGCCGCTCGGCGGCATGCGCGGATTCCGGCGGCTGGAGACCGTCCAGCATCACGCCGGGCAGAAGATCCCGGACTGGTCTCAGGCCGCCGGCTTCACCCGCACGCACGTCGAGTGCCAGTATCGGTTGCTGCGCGCCATCTGGGACGACACGCCGCCGCAACCCGACTTCCAGGACGCGCTCCGCGTGCAGGAGGTGATGGCCGCCGCGCAGCGTTCCTCCATGGAGGGGCGCTGGGTGACCGTGTCGGCCGACGCCGGGGCGTAGGCCGTGGGCAGCGCACTGGTGATCGGGGCGCGCGGCATGCTCGGCCGGGACATCGCCGCAGCCCTGTCCGACACCCACCGGGTCCTGGCCTGGGATATCGACGAGATCGACATCACCGACCGGCCACGCACCGTCGAGCAGATCACCGCGGCCCGTCCCGAGATCGTGGTCAACGCGGCCGCCTTCGTCGACCTGGAGGCGTGCGAGACGGACCCCGACCGCGCCTGGCTGGTCAACGCCGTCGGCGCCGCCAACGTGGCGCACGGAGCGGAGGCGGCGGAGGCGTCCCTGGTCTACATCTCCACCGACTACGTCTTCGATGGCCGAGCCCAGAGCGACTACGACGAGGTCGCGCATCCCAACCCGCTGAACCACTACGGCCGCTCGAAGCTGGCCGGCGAGCGGCTGAGCCTCTCTGCGTGCTCGCGGATCTGCGCGGTGCGCACGGCGTGGCTGTTCGGGCACGCGCCGGGCAACTACGTGGCGCGCGTACTGGACGCCGCGGACCGCGACGGCGTGGTCCGGATGCCGGATGACCAGGTCGAGTCGCCAACCTATACCGGCGACCTGGCAGCCGCCATCGGCCGGCTGGTCGCGTGCCGGGCATCGGGCGTCGTGCACATGACCAGCCGCGGCGCCTGCACCCGCGCCGGGTTCGCGGCCGAGGTGCTGCGCCAGGCCGGGCGCACCGAACCGGTGGAGGTGGTGGAGCCGCGCAGCGCCGGACGCTACGCCCGCCGGCCCGAGCGGCCGGTGCTGGACTGCCGGCTGTACCGGCTGCTCACCGGTGCGGAACTGCCCGCGTGGCCGGAGGGGATCGGCCGGTATCTCGCACGCGAGCACGCGGGAGGCACGTGACGTCCCTGCTGGCGGTTGGCATCGATGTCGGCGGCACCAAGATCGCGGCCGGCCTGGTGGACGACGCCGGCACCATTCTGCGGCGCCACGTCACCACCGCTCACGCGGAACGGCCGCCGGCGGAGGTCATCGCCGCCATCGAAGAGAGTTGCGCCGCGCTGATGGAGTCGTCCCAGGGGGAGCGAGTCGTCGGCGTCGGCGTGGGCTTCCCGGGCAACATCAACCAGCAGCGCGGCGAGGTCCTGGTGAGCTCCAACTTGCCGGCGTGGGACCACTACCCCCTGCGCGAAACGCTCGCCGGTCGCCTCCGCCTCCCCGTCGCGCTCGACAACGACGCCAACATGGCCGCCCTGGGCGAGCACCGCTACGGCGCCGGTCAGGGCGTCAGCCACCTGTGCTACGTCACCCTGAGCACCGGCCTGGGCTTGGGCGTCGTCGCCGACGGGCAGGTGTACTCGGGCGCCCACGGCACCGCCGCCGAGATCGGCCACCTCAGCGTCGACTGGGACGGCCCGCGCTGCACCTGCGGCAAGCGCGGCTGCGTCATGGCGTACGCGAGCGGCATCGGCATCTCGCGCATGGCCTACGAAGCGGTCGACCGCGGCGATGCTCCCGTGCTCGCCGCGCTGTTGCGCCCTGGCCGGCAGCGCATCGCGGCCGAGACCGTGGCCGACGCCGCCGCGCGCGGTGATGCGGCCGCGGGCGAGATCCTGCATCGGGCCGGCCGCTACGCCGGCCTGGCCCTGGCCGCGGCGGTCCAGATCCTGGATCCCGAGCTGCTGGTTATCGGCGGCGGGCTCACCCGCCTCGGCGCGGTGCTGCTCGATCCCGCCCTGTCCACCATGCGGGAGCTGGTCCAGGAGCAGATGGTAGACTCGGTGCGCGTGGAGATGTCCCGGCTCGGCGAGGAGATCGGCGTCCTGGGCGCGGCCGCCCGGGCCTTCTCCGCGCGATCGGCGCGCCCGCTTGGCTAGCCGATAAATCCTGAAGGCTGCCGGAAAGGATCAAGAGAGTGAGAAAGTACCTGCTCTTCGATCATGATGGTGTTCTGGTAGATACCGAATTCTGGTATTACAAAGCCGGAGAACGCGCCCTGGCGGACGTCGGCTTGACGTTGGACAAGGATCAGTATCTCCGGGACATAAACCAGGGCTTGGGCACTTGGGCCCAAGCCAGGGCGGCAGGTATTGATGAACGGACCATCAGCAGGCAGCGTGAGGTTCGTAATGATTATTATCAGGAATATCTCAGAACGGAAGCCATCGAGATCGAAGGCGTCGTTGAGACTCTTGCTGAACTCTCGAAATACGTCCGCATGGCTATCGTGACGACTGCAAGACGTGTGGATTTCGAGATCATCCATGAAGAGCGCCGAGTGATGCAATTCATGGATTTCGTCCTTGTTCGCGAAGACTACAAGCTCGCCAAGCCGCACCCGGAGCCATACCTGACCGGCTTGAAGCGCCTCGGAGCCACCAGAAAAGAGACACTGGTTGTAGAGGATTCATCCAGAGGGCTGCACTCAGCCGTGGCGGCCGGTATCGATTGTGCCATCGTCCATAACGACTTTACCAGAACACAAGACTTTTCGCAGGCTAGCTATCGAATCGAGACTCTGTTTGAATTGAAGGATATCATCCTCGAATGAAATCTGAAGGAACACTTGCCACTAGCCGCCAGGAGGCTCGTTTCCGCCGTGCGTAGCGTAGAGACCGTCACCTCGATCGGACGCAGGCTGCGCTACGCCCAGATCGGCGGCGGGCGCGACGCGTTCATCGGCGCCATTCACCGGCGCGCGGCGGCGCTCGACGGGTTCGTGGAATTGACGGCCGGTGCGCTGTCGGGAACGGCCGACAAGGCACTCGCCTCGGCGCGTGACCTGCTGCTGCCGCCGGAGCGCTCCTACGGGAGCTGGCAGGAGCTGGTCGAGGGCGAGCGCGCGTTGCCGGAGGAGGAACGGATCGACTTCGTGTCGATCGTCACGCCCAACCACATGCACTTCGGGCCGGCCCGGGCCTGTGTCGAGGCGGGCTTCCACGTCGTCATCGACAAGCCCATGGTGCACGACAGCGCGCAGGCAGAGCGGCTGGTCCGCGCGGTGGCCGAGCACGGCGCCGTGTTCGCCGTGACCTACAACTACACCGGCTACCCGATGGTCAAGGAGGCCCGCCACCAGGTCGCTCAGGGGCGCATCGGGACGATCCGCCGGGTCGTGGTCGAGTACGCGCAGGGCTGGCTGTCGGAGCCGATCGACGCCGAGGGCCACAAGCAGGCCGAGTGGCGGACCGATCCCGCCCGCGCGGGAATCGCCGGTGCCCTGGGCGACATCGGCACCCACTGCGAGAGCCTGGTCAGCTACGTCACAGGGCTGGAGATACGCGAGCTGAGCGCCGACCTGGCCACCTTCGTGCCGGGGCGCCGGCTGGACGACGACGTCAGCGTGCTGCTGCGGTTCGCGCCCGGCGATGGGAGCGTCGCCCGCGAGGACCCGCGGGGCGTCCTCTGGGTGTCGCAGGTGGCCGCCGGCGCGAAGAACCGGCTCACCCTGCGGGTTTACGGCACCGACGGCGGCTTGCTGTGGGACCAGGAGGATCCGGACCGCCTGCTGTTCCTGGACCCTGGCGGCGACGCGACCATCACTCGCGCCGGCGACCCCGGCCTGTGCGCGGCGGCCGAGCGCGCCACCCACCTGTTCCCCGGCGCGCCGGAGGGGTTCCTGGGCGCGTTCGCGAACATCTACGCCAACGCGGCCGACACCATGCGCGCCCGCCTGGCCGGGCGCGAGCCGACCGAGCTGGAACTCGACTTCCCGGGCGTCGCCGACGGCGCCCGCGGGGTGCGGTTCGTGGAGCGCGTGGTCGAGAACGCCGCCGGCACTGCCAAGTGGTCGCCATTCTGACGTGAGCCCTGCCGGGTTCGAGGCGACGGACGCCTACCGCGCGTTCAACCGCGGGCGGCTCCCGCCGGACCCGTATCCGCTCTACCGGGCCATGAGGGAGAGCGAGCCCGTGCACTGGTGCGACGGGCTGCGCGCCTGGGTCCTGACCCGCTACGACGACGTGCTGGCGGCGAACCGGGACGCGCGTTTCTCCAGCGGCCGGTCGAGCGTCAACATGGGTGCGTTGCCGCCGGCCGAACGCGAGCGCTACCGCGACCTGGGAGAGCACGTCGGCAACTGGCTGGGCTTCACAGATCCGCCGAAGCACACGCGCATGCGGAACCTGGTCGCGGGCACGGTCACCTCCGACCTGGCGGAACGGCTGCGGCCGCGTATCGCCCGCATCGCGGCGGAGCTGCTCGAAGCGCTGCCCGAAGGGGAGGACGCCGACCTCCTCGCGTCGTTCGCCTATCCGCTGCCGGCGACCGTGATCTGCGAGATCCTGGGCATACCCGAGGGGCTGCGCTCGCAGTTCCGTCGCTGGGTGGAGGACATCGCCGCGTTCGTGGGCGGCGCCGGCCCGTACCTGCTGGGACTGGCCGAGCGCGCCGACCGCAGCCGCCGGGAGTTGAGCGAGTTGTTCCGCGAGCTGGTCCGCTCGCGCCGGGCGCGCCCGCGGGACGATCTGCTCACCACGCTGGCCGACGCGCAGGAGCAAGGGCACCTCGGCGAGACCGAGCTGCTCGGGCTGTGCGTGTTCCTGTTCGCGGCCGGCCACGAGACCACCGTCGGTCTGATCGCCTCGGGCATCGTCACCCTGCTCGGCCATCCCGACCAGCTCCGGCGGCTGCGCGCGGAGGAGTCCCTGATGCCGTCGGCGGTCGAGGAGCTGGTGCGGTACGAACCGCCGATTCAGCAGGACACGCGGCTGCTGACCGAGGACGTGACCGTCCGTGGCCGTCGGCTCGAACGCGGCCAGACGGCGATCCTGGGGCGTGCCGCCGCCAACCGCGATCCCCTTCAGTTCGGCCGGCCCGACCGGCTCGACCTGGCCCGCGCCGAGAACCGCCATCTCGGCTTCGGCTGGGGCATTCATTTCTGCCTCGGTGCACCGTTGGCCCGGGTCGAAGCGTCCATCGCGCTGCGGGCGCTGTTCGATGCGTTCCCGCGCATGGGGCTCGTCACGCCGGTCGAGTGGTGGGACAACCTGTCGCTGCGATGCCCGCGGTCGGTGATGGTCGACCTGCGGCGACGCTGAGCGCCGAGTCCAGCGGGTTGCCGTAGTGGGCGTTCCGCTCTCAGTCCGGGGCGGCCCCTCTCGATCGTCGCGTGCCCACCTTCACCAGGGCGCGGGGTTCGAGTTGGCCGAGTCGGTCCAGCAACTCCGGAAGGAGGGGACGCAAGGTATCGAGTCGGTTATTGACGGCGACAAGCACCACTACAGCCATCGGCAATTCGCGGAGATTCTGCTGGTATTCGATGTTCTGATCGGCGGTAAGAAAGACATGAAACCGACCCGCGGCGGTTCGAAGCAACTCGCCGTTCTCGAGACCCGACCAACCGTTGTCGGTGACGGTTGAGACGATATGCCCAGGCAGCTCTCGTATCAGACGTCTTGGTAACGACTCATCGAGCAGAATTCGCATGAACGTCCAGATCTAGAGCTGCCCGTGCCATCTCCAGCACGGCAACCGCCTTGGCCCGATCGACAGCAGGGAAGTCGATCAGGAACTGATCAAGGGTGTCGCCGGCTTCCAGATAGTCGAAGAGGTTCTTCACCGGGACGCGTGTGGCCGTGAACACGGGCACGCCGCCCTGGATCCGGGGATTACTGTGCAAGACTGGTTCTTCCATAGTTCGGCCGCACCGGCGATGATGAGTCCAAGTCCATCATACCACTCCTGGCGTCGTCCGCTCGCGCTCCGACGCTGGCGCACCGACTACCATGCGGGCTCGCTTGGCGGTCGACCGACCGCGGTTCAGACCGACGCGCCGTCGCCGGATGACTTGCCGCAGACGCGGTGAACCGACAGACTCGGTAGCATGCGGAGCTCGTAGCTGATGGGTCGATTCCTCGCCCGGCGCTTCGTGACGATGGTCCTGCTGGTGTTCGGCATCTCGGTGGTGTCGTTCGTCATCATCGAGTTGCCGCGCGGGGACTTCGTCAGCTACCACGTGCTGACGCTCAAGGCGGCCGGCTTCGAGATGGCGCCGGAGCAGGTCAGCAACCTGCGCGCCCAGTTCGGCCTGGACAAGCCGTGGTACCACCGGTACGTCCGCTGGATCGGCGGCATCGTCCTGCGCGGCGACTTCGGCTGGTCCTTCATCAACAACCAGCCGGTCTCGGAGCTCATCTGGGGCCGGGTGGGGCTCACCGCGCTGATCGCGGTGCTGTCGGTGACCTTCACGCTCGTCATCGGCGTGGTGATCGGCATCTACAGCGCCGTGCACCACTACTCGGTCTCCGACTACCTGTTCACGGCTCTGGGCTTCCTGGGGCTGTCGATCCCGAACTTCCTGCTGGCCCTGGTGTTGATGTGGCTGGGCTGGTCCTGGTTCGGCATCACGATGGGCGGCCTGTTCTCCCGCGAGTTCCTGCACGCCGAGTGGAGCTGGGCCAGGCTGTGGGACCTGCTCACGCACCTCTGGGTCCCGGTCGTCGTCCTGGGGACCGCGGGAACGGCGGGCACCATGCGGGTCATGCGCGCCACCACCCTCGACGAACTGGGCAAGCAGTACGTGGTGACCGCCCGCGCCAAGGGCGCGCCGGGCATGCGCGTGATCACCCGCCACGTCTTCAAGGTCGCCATCAACCCGATCCTGTCGACCATCGGCTGGCTGCTGCCGGCCATCTTCTCCGGCGAGGCGATCGTCGCCATCGTCCTCAACCTGCCCACCGTCGGCCCGCTGCTGTTCATCGCCCTGACCACCCAGGACATGTTCCTGGCGGCCAGCCTGGTGTTCATCCTCAGCGTGCTGACCGTGGTCGGCACGCTGCTCTCCGACATCATCCTGGCGGCGGTGGACCACAGGATCCGTTACGACTGATGGCCGATACGAGTGCCCTGGCCCCGATCGGACGCTCGCACGGACAGTTGATGTGGCTGAAGTTCAAGGAGCACCGCGTGGCGCTGGTCTCGCTGTGGCTGCTGGCCGTGCTCTACTTCGTCGCCATCTTCGCGGAGTTCTTCGCCCCGTACGACCCGCGGGTCATCAGCACCAGCGTCAAGGTCAACAGCCCGCCGGAGCTCGTCCGCTTCTTCGATCAGGGCCGCCTGCAGCTCCGCCCCTTCGTCTACCACAAGTTCACGGAGGGCTACGACATGGACACCGGGGCGCTGGTGTACCAGGACGACCGCAACCGCAAGAAGGAGGTGCGCTTCTTCGTGCAGGGCGAGGAGTACAAGCTCTGGGGCCTGTTCCGGTCCAGCCTGCACTTCTTCGGCACCGACGACCCGGAGCCGATCAACCTGTTCGGCACCGACGACATCGGCCGCGACCTGCTGTCGCGGACGATCTACGGCGGCCGGCTGTCCATGTCCGTGGGGATGATCGGCGTGCTGGCCAGCCTGGTGCTCGGGACGCTGCTGGGCGGCATCTCCGGCTACTTCGGCGGCGCCGTGGACAACGTCATCCAGCGGCTCATCGAGCTCCTGCGCAGCATCCCGCACATCCCGCTGTGGCTGGCGCTCTCGGCCGCCATCCCCAAGGAGTGGAGCGCCGTGCAGCGCTACTTCTCCATCGTCGTGATCCTGTCGCTGATCGGCTGGACGGACCTGGCGCGCGTGGTGCGCGGCAAGTTCCTGGCGCTGCGCGAGGAGGAGTACGTCATGGCCTCGCGGGCGCTGGGGGCCGGCGGCGGCTGGGTGATCACCCGCCACCTGATCCCGAACTTCATCGGCTACCTGATCGTCTCACTGAGCCTGGGCGTGCCGGGCATGATCATAGGCGAGACGGCGCTGAGCTTCCTGGGCCTGGGCCTGCTGCCGCCGGCGATAAGCTGGGGGGTGCTCCTCAAGGAGGCCGAGACGTTCATGGCCATCGCCTTTCACCCCTGGTTCTTCATCCCGGCGATTCTGGTCATCATCGTGGTGCTGGCATTCAACTTCGTGGGCGACGGGCTGCGCGACGCGGCCGACCCATTCGAGAAGTGAGCGAATTGACAACTCAGGAGGTACGCTGACCCCGGCTTATTCGTGTAGGAGAGGAGAAAAAGTAGGCGCGTCCGCCGATTTGCAG
>JAPPKD010000182.1:0-3158 GCA_028820215.1 Spirochaetaceae bacterium
GCCATCAAGGGGTTCGTGGAGACGATGCTCGACCGCCGCCTGTACCGCGGCTCCAACGGCAAGCGGTTCCTGCGCATCGCCGGTGCGCAGGCGGAGCGGCTGGACGCGCTGGTAGAGGATCTCCTGAGCCTGTCCCGCATCGAACAGGGCGAGCACGACGGCATCGATGCAACCGCGCAGCCGCTCGCCCCTATCGTCACGCGGGCGGTCGACGCTTGCCGGTCGCGACTCGGTGGGGGGCGCGCACGCATCGGAATCGCCGGCGTCGACGGCATGCGGGTGCGCGCCAACGCCCCTCTGCTGGAGCGGGCGCTGGCAAACCTGCTGGACAACGCACTGCTCTACGGCGGCGACCGGGCATCCGTGCGCATCAGCGCGCGTTCCGGGGACGGCGCTGGAAGCGAGGACGGCGCTGGAAGCGGGGACGGCGCCCGGAGCGAAGGAGGCGTGCGCATCGACGTGACCGACGATGGACCAGGCATCGCCGGCGAGCACCTGGATCGGGTGTTCGAGCGCTTCTACCGGGTCGAGCGCGATTCGAGCATCCCCGGGTCGGGCCTGGGCCTGGCGATCGTCAAGCACATCGTGCAGGCGCACGGCGGCCGCGTCAGCGTGATGAGCGAGGCAGGTTCCGGCACTACGTTCACGCTGCAGATCCCGCCTTAGTCCCATCTCGGGTCAGCCCTCGCCGGGATCGGCCCGTGATAAGATGAGCGGACGTCAGGTTCGGAGGCTCACAGGACATGGCCGAAACGGCCCGTATCGTGCTCGATGAAAAAGAGATCGATCTCGCGGTCATGCGCGGATCCGAAGGTGAGGTCGGCATCGACATCGGCACCCTGCGCCGGGACACCGGCGCGATCACCGTCGATCCGGGCTACGCCAACACCGGCTCCTGCCGCAGCGCGGTCACGTTCATCGACGGCGAGCGGGGCGTGCTGCGCTACCGCGGCATCCCGATCGAGCAACTCGCCGAGTCCAGCCACTTCCTGGAGACGGCGATGCTGCTCCTCGACGGTGAGCTGCCCACCCGCGACGCGCTGCACGCCTTCATGCGCGACATCACCTATCACACCATGGTGCATGAAGACGTGCGCAGCTTCTATGAAGGCTTCCCGAAGCGGGCACACCCGATGGCCATCTGCGGCGCCGTCGTCGGGGCGCTCTCCACGTTCTACTCCGACTCGCTGGACATGCACGACGAACGGCAGGTCGAGATCTCCATCCACCGGCTGATCGCGAAGCTGCCGACCATCGTCGCGTACTCCTACAAGCATTCGATCGGCCAGCCCTTCATGTACCCGCGCAACGACCTGGGGTACGCGGCCAACTTCATGCACATGATGTTCGCCACCCCGTGCGAGGAGTACGTGGTCGATCCGGAGATCGCCCGCACCATGGACACGATCTTTCTCCTGCACGCCGACCACGAGCAGAACTGCTCGGCCTCCACCGTCCGCATGGTCGGCAGCTCGAAGGCCAACCTGTTCGCCTCCATCGCCGCCGGCGTGCACGCGCTCTGGGGACCGCTGCACGGCGGCGCCAACCAGGCGGTCGTGGAGATGCTGCGGCAGATCCTGGCGACCGGGGATGGAGGCGAGGAGTTTCTGGAGAAGGTCAAGAACAAGGTCGCCGGCGTCCGCCTGATGGGATTCGGCCACCGCGTCTACAAGAACTTCGACCCGCGCGCGCAGATCCTCAAGAAGGCATGCTTCGAGGTGCTCGAGAAGCTGAACGCGTCGACCCCTTTGCTGGACCTCGCGGTGGAGTTGGAGGAGATCGCGTTGCGCGACGAGTACTTCATCGCGCGCAAGCTCTACCCGAACGTGGACTTCTACTCCGGGATCATCCTGCAGGCGCTGGGTATTCCGGTGGACATGTTCCCGACGCTGTTCACGATCGGCAGGCTGCCGGGCTGGATCGCGCACTGGCACGAGATGATCCTCGACCCCGACGCGCGCCTGGCGCGGCCGCGGCAGATCTACACGGGTCCGACCGAGCGCGACTACGTGCCGATCGGCAAGCGCTGACGGCGCGGAACCCGCACGGGTCTCAGCTCAGCCGGCCGGCCCGTCAGGCGGTGTCCTGGTAGACACGGCTTCCCACGGCGTCGCGCTGGTTCTGGTACTTGCCCCCGTACGGCCGGGCCGCCGGCCGGTCCATGCGGGCGAACACGATCTGGCAGATGCGCCGGCCGGCGGTGAGACGGATCGGCAGGCGGTTGGCGTTGAACAGCTCCAGCGTGATCGTGCCGTCGAATCCGGGGTCCACCCACCCGGCGTTCTGGATGAACAGGCCGATCCGGCCGATCGAGCTGCGGCCCTCGACGAAGGCGATCATGTCGTCGGGCAACCGGATACGCTCGCGGGTGACCGCCAGCAGGAACGACTGCGGAGGGATGACGATCTGCTCGGCCCGCAACTCCGTGTAGCGGATCGGGTCGGTCAGCGAAATGCTCTCGGCGGTGTTCTCGTCGACCTTCAGGAAGTGGTCGCCGAGCCGCAGATCGACCGATGCCGGCTGGAGCTGGTACTCCTCGAGCGGGGCGATCTCCACCGTGCCCGTGTCGAGCAGTTCCCGCATGGTGGCATCGGATACGATCATCCCTCCGCCATCGTCGCCTGCAGCTTGACACGCAGGATGCGGCGCACGGACTGGTCCAGGCGCTCCTCGCTCTCCATCCCGGTGCGGACCAGGCGGACCCCTTCCTCGATGAGCGGCAGCACGTCACTGGACCGGGCCGCCAGGATGACGTCGACTCCGGCATCGAAGCTGTTGCGTACGAGGTAGGGCTCCATCAGCGCCGGGGCAGGGGCCCGGATCTCGATCGCGTCCGTGATCACCACGCCGTCGAAGCCGAGCTGCTCGCGCAGCAGGCCGGTGACGATCGCCGGCGACACGCTGGCCGGCAGCTTCGGGTCCAGGTCCTCATACAAGATGTGCGCGGCCATGACCGAGTCGATGCCGGTGTCGATCGCGGCGATGAAGGGTGCCAGGATCGCCGCGCGCTCCGACCGCGTGAGCCGCACCACCGGGAGGCGTTCATGCGAGTCGTACGCGGTCACGCCGTGGCCGGGGAAGTGCTTGGCCACCGAGATGATCCCGGCGCGGTTGGCGCCACGGACGTAGGCGCGCGCGTAGTCGGCGATCAGCCGGGA
>JAPPKD010000182.1:3258-12977 GCA_028820215.1 Spirochaetaceae bacterium
CGTGGCGGAGTGGAGGATAGGGGACTCGAACCCCTGACCTATAGATTGCGAACCTATCGCTCTACCACCTGAGCTAATCCCCCGCCGGGTGATGACACAACCTATCAAGATGCAACTCCTTCGACAAACCGCGTGCGCGGCCGGTCCCGGCCGGCCGCGACGATAGGTCTACACTTGACCATCGGCACGACGGTACCCTGAGAAAAGCACAATCTGCGGAAAGATATGGAGCTCACGCACGATGTCCGATGAAGATCTTCGCGCTCCCGCGGACCTTCGCGCGACGGCCGCGAGCCTGCCGCAGGCGCCGGGCGTGTACCTCTTCAAGGACCCGTCGGGCTCGGTCCTCTATGTGGGCAAGGCCAAGAAGCTGCGCGCGCGCGTGTCCAGCTACTTCAACCGGGGGCCGCGCGACTCGCGGACGCTGATGCTGGCGGCGCGGACCGCCTCGATCGAGACGGTTCTGACCGGCAGTGAGTCGGAGGCCTTCCTGCTGGAGAACTCTCTCATCAAGCGGTTCGCGCCGCGCTACAACATCAATCTCAAGGACGGCAAGTCCTATCCCGTGATCCGGCTCACCGCGGAGGAGTTTCCGCGGGTCTACCGCACGCGCACCATCGTGTTCGACGGCTCCGAGTACTTCGGGCCGTTCGCGAAGGCCAACCAGATCGACGTCTACCTGGACCTGATCGATCGGCTGTTTCCGCTGCGCAAGCGCGGCGAGGTGTTCCGGCGCCGTCCCGCTCCCTGTCTCAAC
Source organism: Spirochaetaceae bacterium (assembly GCA_028820215.1). The sequence continues at coordinate 4,016 of JAPPKD010000182.1, forward strand.
CACTACATCAACCGCTGTGCGGCCCCTTGCGTCGGCGCCATCGACCCCGGGGAGTACGCCGAGCGCGTGCGAGCGGTTCGCACGCTGGTCTCCGGCCGCGCGGACGACCTGACCCGCGATCTGACCCGCCGGATGAGCCAGGCTGCGTCCGATCAGCGGTTCGAGCGTGCGGCGGCGATCCGCGACCAGCTCCAGGCCATTCGCGACGTGACCGAACAGCAGCACGTCGCCGGCGTGGACGCTGATGCGCGCGACTACATCGGCCACTTTGCCGGCGGCGACTGGCACCGGTTTCTGGTGCTGCAGTTCCGTGGCGGCAACCTGGTGGGACGCGAGCGCTTCCATGTTCAGGACCGTGGTCCGCAGTCCGACGAGGCGGCGGCGCGCGCCAGGTTCGTGCTGGGCTACTACGGCGGCAGGAGGACGGCACTGGCGGGCATGACGATATTCACCCGCCCCGTGGAGGAGCCCGAGGCGCTCACGGCGGCGCTGCGCACACTGCTGCCGTCGGATTCGGGCCGCCGGCGGGCCGCGCCGCGCGTGCACGTTCCGCGGCGCGGCAAGCACGCGCAGGTCCTGCGGTTGGCGGACGCCAACGCCCGCCAGGACGCCGAACGCGCCAACCCCGGCGTCGACCGCGAGCGAGGTGTCGAGGAGCTTGGCCGGGCGCTGGACCTTCCGGCCGCGCCGCGGAGGATCGAAGGTTTCGACATCTCGCATCTCGGCGGGCGCGACACCGTGGCGTCGCTGGTGGTGTTCGAGGCCGGGCAGCCGGCGAAGGGCGAGTACCGCCACTTCAGGATCAGGTCGCTGGGCGGCCGGGTCGACGACTTCGAAGCGATGCGTGAGGTGGTCGCGCGCCGCTATGCGCGCGTGCTCAACGATCGCCTGCCTCGCCCCGATCTGGTGCTCGTGGACGGCGGCGCCGGCCAGGTGAGCGCCGCAAAGGGGATTCTCGACGGACTGGGGCTGACCGATCTGCCGCTGGCCGGCTTGGCCAAGCGCCAGGAGCAGATCTACCTGCCCGGCAACGGCACGCCGCTGGCGCTACCCGATGGGAGCGCGGCGCTGCGCCTGCTGCAGGCCGTGCGGGACGAGTCGCACCGCTTCGCGACCACCTACCACAAGCGGCTGCGCACCAGACGGGTGGCGCGCTCGGCGCTTGAGGAGGTGCAGGGCATCGGACCGGCGCGTTCGAAGCGCCTGTTGCAGCGGTTCGCTTCCGTTGCGGGGGTGGCGCGCGCCACGCCGGGCCAGATCAGCCGTTGCGCGGGCGTCAGTGAGGAAACAGCCACGGCACTCCTGGCCCACCTCGAGCGAAGACCCGTGCGCGGGCGTCAGTGAGGAAACCACCGCCATGCGCCCTGCCCACCTCGAACGACGACGTAGTAGAGCAGAAGCCGGAGCAGGCTGAGCTGCATGTGCCCGGCGGCGGCGCGGATGCGCAGGTCGAACTCGGCCAGTACCCGCAGGATCGCCTGCAGCTCCGCGGCCTGGTAGCGCTCGGCCGCGCGGGCCAGGCTGGCTTGCGCCCGCTTGCCTGACACCTTGAGCACCCGCCACGCCTCCCGGCGGTCCATGCGCGTCAGCAGTTGCTGCAGATCGGCCGTCTTTCGAAACTGTGAGGCCAGGCCGCCAAGGAGCTGCGACGGGGTCGCCTGCCGGGTCAGCATGATCGCCTGCAGGGTGCGCGCACCGGCTGCCAGGTCGCGGCTTCCCAGGTGGTCGAACAGGGTGAACACCGTCTCGGCCCTGCTGTGGTGCACCCACCGGTCGATGTCCTCGGCGGTCAGCATGTCCGCTTCGCCGGACGTCGCCCGATGCATGGCGGCCAGCGCCGCGCACTCGCTCTCCAGCGCCGCCGATGAGGAGCCGACGACCTCGTTGAGCGTCTCCACCGCCTGGTCGTCGATGGCGATTCCGCGTTCGCGGAAGAATGCGCTGATGCTGCGGCGCCGCTGATCGGGAAAGCGCTCCCAGAACACCCGGCGGCAGGATGCCGGCACCGCGTCCTGCAGGCGCTTGGCGACGCGCAGCTCCTCGGTCTCGATCACGAGCGTGGTCCCGTCGGCAGGTTCCCGGCAGTAGTCGGCCAGCGCCGCGGCGTCGGATGCCTTCAGAGCCTCCGCCTGACTGAGCACCACCAGCCGCCGCGGTGCGAACAGGCTGGGCGTGCGCAGCGATGCGATGACGTCGACGATGACGGTGTCGAACGGATAGTGGCGCTCGATAGCGAGCGTGACACCGCCCGAGCCGCGCTGAAGCTGCGCGCGCAGCCGTTCGACCGCGCGGCGCTTCTCACCCGTGTCGGGCCCGCAGAACAGATGGATGGGGGCTTCAGCCATCACAGCGGCGCCGAAACGGCGCGGCGCGGCATCTCAGCGGTAGTCGCGTACCAGGCACGCGAGCTTGCCCAGGATCCTGAGGTCGGTCGCGTAGACGGGTGGGTAGGCGGGATTCTCCGCCTGCAGCCGGACCCGCTGGCTCTCCTTGAAGAAGCGCTTCAGCGTCACTGCGTCGTCGATCACGGCAACCACGATGTCCCCATCCGTGGCGGTGGGCTGCTGGCGGATTACGGCCAGGTCGCCGTCATGGATGCCTGCATCCTTCATGCTGTCGCCGCGCACGTGCAGCGCGAAGTGGTCCCCCGCGCCGATGCTGGACCGAGGCAACTGGTAGGTGCCGTCCAGGTTCTCCTCGGCGAGCAGGGGCTGTCCCGCCATCACCGTGCCCAGCACCGGTATGTCGACGACCTCCGGCGCCTCCGAGCCGTTCCCGGTCACGGCGATCGCCCGCGACCGCCGGCTCCCGCGCGTGATGCAGCCCTTTCGCTGCAGGGCCCGCAGGTGGTCGTGGGCTCCCTTGGTGGTAACTCCCAGGTGGGACGCCACCTCGCGCACCGTCGGCGCGAAGCCGTGCAGGTCGAGGTAGTGCTCGATGAACTGCAGGGTCTGCCGCTGGCGCTGCGTGAGGCCTCTCACGGCAGGTCGTCCGTCGCCTGGAACTTGCTGTCCACCAGGCGGACCAGCGCTTCCACGGCCTCCGCTTCGTCGGCGCCGGTGGCGATCACGCGCAGCGTCGTCCGATAGGCGGCGCCAAGGGCGATGATCCCCATGATCGACTTGCCGTTGACCCGTTCGCCGTCCTTCTCGAGGTAGATGTCGGCCTGATACCGGTTGGCGGTCCGTACCAGCAGCGCCGCGGGCCGCGCGTGGACGCCGGCCCGATTCGCGATCATCACCTCACGCTCCACCATCCGGTCTCACCTACCACTCTTCGACCGCGGCGGTCTGCGGGTTGCGCGCCGACATCCATGCCATGACGCTGCGGTTGAATTCCTGGGCCGAGTGGTACCCCATGTGCTTGAGCCGTTCGTTCATTGCCGCCGTCTCGATCAGGATCGGCACGGGCCGCCCCGGCCGCACCGGGATCACGATCTGGCGGACGTGGGTGCCGATGAGCTCCACCTGTATGTCCTGGTCGCCGATTCGATCATATTCGCGCGAGTTGTCCCACTCCTCAAGCTGCACGGCCAACTGGATGTGCTTGGACTCGCGGATGGCGCCGACGCCGAACAGGTGGGCGATGTTGATGATGCCGATGCCGCGGATCTCCAGGTGGTGGCTGGTGACCTCCACGCCGTTGCCGATCAGGGTGTTGCCGACGCGCCGGATCTCCACCACGTCGTCGGCCACGAATCGGTGGCCGCGTTCGATCAGTGCCAGCGCCGCCTCGCTCTTGCCGACGCCCGAGGGCCCCTGCAGCAGCACACCCAGTCCGAACACCTCAAGCAGCACGCCGTGCACGCGATCGGAGGGGGCGAAGATCGAGTTCAGCGCGCTCACCACCCGCGCCGTGAAGGAGGAGGATGAGAGCGTGGTCTGCAGGATCGGGCAGCCCGCGGCTTCGCACAGCTCGCGGAAGTCCTCGGTCGGCTGCTGACTGTCGGTGAACACGCAGCACGGAACCGCGTGGTCGAACAGGCGCTTGAGCGTGTCGGTCTTGCCTTCGGCGGAGAGTTTCTCCAGGTAGGCGCGTTCGCCACGGCCGAACACCTGGATTCGCTGGTACGCGAACCGTTCGTAGAACCCCGCCAGCGCCAGTCCAGGGCGGTTGAGCTCCGGCGCGTTGATCTCGCGCGTGATCCCTGCTCGTCCGCCGATGCACGACAGGTGCAGCGCTTCGTTCTCCCGCAGGTCCAGCCGCAGCAGGTCGAGGACGGTGAATGACATTATGGGGGTGCAACTCCTGTTTGCGGTCGGCGTGTCAAGCAGCATCGCTCGATCCTGTTCGTCCGTAGCGTGGCGAACAGGCGGGCCGGAGAACGGAAATGTACCCCCATGTGGTTTCAGCGCTCCAGGGAACTCTCGATGTCCAGCTCGCCACGGTACTTGGCGACCGTACGCCGGGCGATTCTGACGCCGCGTCCGGCAAGGATGGCGGCGATGCGGCTGTCGGACAACCGCTTGCCGTCCGGCCGCTCGGCTTCGATGATCTCGCGCACCATCTCCTTGACGCCGGCCTTGGAGTATCGCGACCCGCTCGATCCGGCGCCGGAGATGGAGTTGGTGAAGAAGTGGCGGAGCTCGTAGATCCCCCACTCGGTCTGCACGAACTTGCCGTTGACGATGCGCGAGACCGTCGCTTCGTGCAGATCGACCTCCGCGGCCACGTCGCGCAGCGTCAGCGGGCGGAGTTGTTTCGGCCCGCTGCGGAAGAACTCGCGCTGGTGGCCGACGACCGCTTTTGTCACCCGCACCAGCGAACGGTTTCGCGCGGTGACGTTGCGGATGAAGGAGCGGGCCTCCTGCAGGTTCGCCTTGGCGAATCGGCGCGCTTCCCTGCCGGCGGCGGTGCCGCCGTGGCCGTTGCTGCCGATCTGCTCGAAGAAGCTGTCGACGCCCAGGACGGGGATCACCTCATCGTTGAGGATGATCGCCAGCTCGCCGTCGTGCATGCGCACGATCACGTCGGGCACCACGTAGCGAGTGGGCTCGGACAGAAAGCTGCGGCCGGGAAGCGGATCGAGCGTGCGCACGAACGCGAGCACCTCGCGCACCGCGGCAACCGGGATGTCCAGCGCACGCGCGACTTCGTCGAGGCGGCCGCGCTCCAGTGCGTCCAGATGGCCCTCGACCACGGTCGCGGCGTGCGGCGCCGGTGCATCGTGATTCCGTACCTGGACGCTGAGCGATTCCCGGTAGTCGGCGACGCATGTGCCGACCGGATCCAGCCCCTGGACCAGCGCCCGGGCACGGGCGAGCGTCCGGGGTCGGGCGTCCGGTGCCGCCAGTTCAGGAGGTTCCAGGAGGAACCCGTTGTCGTCCAGGTGGCGGATCAGCAGCTCGGCCGTGACCAGGACCTCGGCGTCGGCCGGCTGCAGCCGCAACTGCCACAGCAGGTGCTCCTGCAGCGTCTCGGGCCGCTGCAACGCGCCCTCCAGGAAACGCTGCTTCGCGTCCGGGTCGCCGTCGCTGTGCAGACCCTGAAATCCGGGATCGGAGGAGTCGCCGAACAACTCCTCTTCCGGGCGATCCTCGATTTCGTCGAGCGAATCGGTCGGATCGTCGGACACGACCTCCAGCGCCGGATTGCGCTCGAGCTCCTGGTCGATGGTGAGCTGCAGGTCGGCAAGCGGCAGCGCCATGATCTTGATCGCCTGATAGAGCTGCGGCGTCATCCGCAGGCGTTGTTCCTGCCGAAGCACCGGCTGCTGCGCTTGCATGGTGACTGTCGCCCATCAAGGAGTCTGGCGGGTATGGCGCGTGAGCGGCAAGCTACATGCGGAACTCTTCGCCCAGGTACGCGCTGCGGGCCGCCGGATCGGCCAGCAACGCCTCGCGGCTGCCCTCGGCGATGATGTGGCCGCCGTCGATGATGTAGGAGCGGTCGGTGATCTCCAGGGCGTCGCGGACGTTGTGATCGGTGAGCAGGATGCCGATGCCCTTGCCCGCAAGCGACCGAACCACCTCCTTCAGATGGTGGACGGCGATGGGATCGATGCCCGCAAACGGTTCGTCAAGCAGCAGAAAGCGGGGGTCGCTGGCGAGCGAGCGAGCGATCTCCGTCCGCCGGCGCTCGCCGCCGGAGAGCGTGTGCGCCTTCTGGTCGGCGACCTCCTCGATGCCGAGCTCGGCGAGCAGCTCGTCACAGAGATCATGCCTCTGCCCGCGGGGCATCCGCCGGGTCTCGAGGACCGCCAGGACGTTCTGGCGCACGGTCAGCCTGCGGAACACGGACGGTTCCTGCGGCAGATAGGCGATGCCCAAGCGCGCACGGCGGTACATGGGCAGCCGCGTGATGTCCCGGTCCCCGAGCAGGACGCTGCCTTCCGACGGCTCGATGAAGCCGGCGATCATGAAGAACGCGGTCGTCTTGCCGGCGCCGTTGGGGCCGAGCAGGCCGACCACCTCGCTCACGGCCATGCGAAATGAGATTCCGTCCACCGCAACCTTGCGTCCGAACCGCTTGCGGAGACCGCTGACGGCCAGCGTCGCCGCGCCACGGTTCGTCTCGGGGCGGTCGCTCACGACACCGTTATGGTGCCCTGAATCTCCCCTTCCATCCGAACCGTTTCCCGGTCCAGGTCGATGAAGATTCGCATCGCCCGATACTCGTCGCCCTGGTAGGTCACCACGGGCATGCCGGACAGGTCGACGGTGTTCTCGTCGCGGCTATAGCGCGCGAACTCCGACCGGGACACCAGGTCGGGCTTGAGGATGCGCACGCCGATCTGCACGGTCGCTTCGCCCGTGTCCTGGTGGTACTCCATGAAGCCGCCCTTCACCACCACCTCGTTGTCGCGGTCGATCAGGAGCGCGCTGCCCTGGATGCGCAGCACCGACCGTCCGCGGTCGAACAGCAGGTGCTCGCTGCCGATCTCGATGTTCTCGTCCTCTTCGATCACCCGCACCGCGCCCTGGCACAGGATGATGCCGGCCTCCTCTCCGAACAGCTCGATGCGCTCGGCGCGGATGACGGTCGTGTCGCCCACGACGATCTCGACCGCGCCGGTGAGCACCGTGCGTTCCCGGCCCTTGGCGCCGACCGTCTCCATGCTGTCGAGCGCCTTGATCGTGATCGTCGTCTTCTCAGGCTCCTCGGCGGACTCGTCCTGGGCGAACGCCGGGGCGGACGTCAGCAGGGCTGCGGACACCAACATAACCGCGGACGCCAGCCGGACGGCGGCCGGCCGGCCGGGCCGCCTCATCGGTCGAACACCAGGCTGCCGGAGACCGGCCCCAGGTAGCGCACGATCCGGCGAGCGACGTCGGCCTCGAAATCGAAGCCGGCCAGTTTGGATCCGTCGCCCCATTCCAGCACCACCTCCGCGCCATCATCGCCGGTCAACATGCGTTCGGCGTCGCTCCAGTTCAGTCCCGTGGCGGTGATGCGGGCATCCTCCCGGTCCGACGACACCACCACCGACCCTTCGGCGCGGGCGTCGCCGGTCTTGCTGCGGTACTCGGCTCGCTCCGCCCACGCTTCGGTGATCACCAGGCCATCGGCATCGAACTCCGTGAAGTGAATGCCGGAGAGTACCAGCAGGTCGCGCTCGTCGTAGCTCTCCACGCGATCGATGCGCAGGACGGCCGTCACCCGGTCGCCGCTCATCACGGTGTGCTCGACGCCGTTCAGCACCGTATTCGGCACCTCCTCGGCCAGCTCCTCGTCGAGCTCGGTGGATCGGTAATCGAAGGAGCAGCCGGCCAGCAGCATCGCCGATGCCAACGCCGCCGATGCCGGGACCGACGTAAGCCGGCCGCGGAAGCCGTGCCGTCGGCGGTCAGCCGGCGTGCGCATCGGTTCCCTCCGGTGCGGGACACCGTACCTGCAGGCGCTCCAGAGCCACCGCACGGCCGTCATCATCGAAGCGGGCAAGCACCCCCTGCAACTGCAGGTTGCTCCACGTGTCCGCCGACCGTTCGTAGATCCCGGTCCGCCACTTGCGGATCTCGATCTCCGGGTCCAGCCCGCCCACGGAATCGATGCTGCCGGTGCGCCCGCAGTGGGTGAGGGTCGCGGTGCCCTTCGCGCTGATCGCTTCGTCCGCCGACTGGACCCGCACGTGCGTGCCGAACACCGCGCTCACCTTGCCGTCCATCCACACGCACATGTTGCGCTTCTCCGCGGTGGTGCAGGCGTGGAAGTCCAGGATCATGATCGGTGTCTCCGCGCGCCGCTCGGTGGCCAGCCACTCGGCCGCCGCGAACGGGTTGCCGGGATGCACGCGGTCGTAGCCGGACTGGCCGAGCAGGCAGGCCACCGTCACGCGCGCACCGCCGCGGGCGGTTACGGTCGTCCATCCGTGGCCGGGATTGTGGCGCGGGTAGTTGAACGGCCGCAGCACGTAGCGGACCTCTTTCAGGTAGGGCACCATGTCGCGCTTGTAATAGATACACTCTCCGGACGTGATCACGTCCACGCCGAGCTTGTGCAGGTAGGCCGCATGCCGCTTGCCCAGCCCGAATCCGCCGGTCGCGCCGTCGCAGTTGGCGATCGTCAGGTCCACCTGGTGGGTGCGCCGCAGGTTGCCCAGCAGGCTCTTGACGCAGAAGACGCCCGGCTTGCCGACGAGGTCGGCGATGAACAGGACGGTGGTGGTGCGCGCCATGCAGCGGTGAGGGTAGCAGATGTCGGCCCATCCGCATGACCGGGCGGGGCACGGCCCCGCGGCGTGGGCGGATATGGTCCGCGCCGTGCACGCCGCACCCGTGGCGGCCGTCCTGGAGCTGGCCGGCGGCACGCAGGGCCTGGCGTGGCTGCACGCGGTGGGCGGGTCGTCCGCGACGGTGCTGGAAGCGCACGACCGCTACCATCACGATTCCCTGGCCACGGCCCTGCGAGCCAGGCCGGCCCGCGCGACCGATCCGGCGGTGGCGCACGAGCTGGCGGCGGTGGCGTGCGGCCGCGCGCGGGAGCTGGCCGGCACCGGCGTGGCGGTGGTGGGCCTGGGCTGCAC